>JAGUVE010000055.1 GCA_020063075.1 Parcubacteria group bacterium
AAGCTAAACCATCCTTATCTGCGTCTAAACGATGAACATCATTAGTAACGCCACCACAATACTCGAAAACTCCCTGAGCCTCTGCGTGAGTAGAAAAAGCGGAACAATTATAGGCATTATAGGAACAGATTATTTCTTCTTTGGGCAAAGTGGGTTCTGCGGGCAAAGAGGGTATTTCTTCAACTACTTCTTGTTCTAAACAACCTGCCCAAAGCCCTCTGTTATTTCCTCTGGCTTCCTGTTGGGCTTGGACAAACTGTTCAGAATACTTTACATCGGGCGGATAGGTATAAACGTAGGCATAGCCCTGCCTGACAAGCTCATCATTAACGAATAAGTCGCCCGCCCAGACATAACGAAGAAGACGACCGTATTTATCTCTATCTGTAATGTCTTTCTCAAGTTTAACTACTTTTCCTTCTACTAATTCCTTGTTTTTATTCGAAGCTTCTTTACCAAAACATTGAACGGGTTTAGAAGGGTGGACTGTTTCTGGAGTATCTATCCCAATATAACGAACCGCTTCGCCGTTTTCTAATTTAATAGTATCTCCGTCAATTACCTTTATCGCCTTAAAAAGCAATCCTTGTTTTTCTATACTTTCCGCAGGTTGCCCGCTTTGCTCTTCTATTAATCTTTGAATTTCTAACTCTCGCCGTAATTCTTGTTCAGCTTTAATCCCGGCCTCTTCTTCTGTTTTTCTTTTTGTTTCTTCAGCTTCTGCTCTGGCTTTTTCAGCCTCTTGTTTTGCTTTTTCTTCCGCCAATTGCTTTTCGGCTTCTAACCTCTTTTGCTCAGCTATTCTTAATTGCTCCTGCAATTTTTTGGCATCGTTTTGTTTTTCCTTAATTTCTGATCCTTCTTCAATAATTGGCCCCTCAACTAATTCCGGTTCTTCAATTACTTCGTCTCCCCCTTTTGGTTCTATGATAGAAGTCTCAATCTTGGATTCAAAAACCTTAGAAACGTTGGCAGTAATTTCATCTTTATACTTAATAACACCAAAGGTAGCTGAAGCGGCTACTACAGCTCCGATTATTATGAAGATTATTGGAATAAAGCCATTTTGGTTTTTGCTTTTTTCCCGCATAGAAATCTTTCAATCTGGCCGGGAACACAAAGTTCCTCGCCAGCGATAGCCTTGCGACCGCCCATAACCCTTTTGGACTATGACCACTGCGGGTGCTCTGACGACGAGCTTAATACCTGTGAAGGTTTTTGTGCCATATCCTTTTAGCTCCGAACGCTGAACGAAATCCGAACCTGCTTTAAGGAGAAAATGGGGTTAATCTATTTTTCACATTTTCTGTTAGATTCAAAAAACCCACAATCATTATTCAAAAAGTTTCTTTTTCAATACCTCAATCAGTTCATTTATTTTTATCCTGTCTTGTTTCATCGTGTCGCGGTCGCGCAGGGTTAAGTCGTCTTTTTCCAATGTTTCAAAGTCAATTGTCAGGGCAAAAGGAACGCCAACCTCGTCCAGCCGCCGGTATCGCCTGCCGATTGAACCCGATTCGTCATACTGGCAGACAAAATGCGTCTTTAACGTTTGATAGACCTCTTTGGCTTTTTTGACCAATGCGGGTTTATTCCGCACCAGGGGCAAAACCGCCGCTTTTATCGGCGCAATTTTTTTGTCTAATTTCAAAACAACCTCAACTTCTTTTGCCGATTTGGTTGTCTTGGTTCTGCCGCCTTTAATTTCTTGATAAGCGTCGCATAAAATCGCCAAAACCGCTCTTTCTATTCCCATTGTCGGCTCAATAACATAAGGAAAATAATTCTTTTTTTTCTCGTCGTCAAAATAGCTTAAATCCTGTCCTGAAAATTTGGCGTGCTGGCTCAAATCAAAATCGGTTCTGTTTGCAACGCCGGCTAATTCCGACCAGCCGAAAGGAAATTTATACTCAATATCAACCGTTCTTTTTGAATAATGAGCCAAGGACTCTTTTGGGTGCTCGTATCTTCTGAGATTTTCTTTTTTCAAGCCCAGTTCCAAAAAGAATTTTTCCCATTTTTCCAGCCAGAAATCAAAAAGCGCCTCATCTTGCCCCGGCTCCACAAAGTATTCTATTTCAGCAATATCAAATTCCCTTGAGCGAAAGGTAAAGTTTCCGGTGGTGATTTCGTTCCGAAAAGACCGGCCGATTTGAGCGATGCCAAAGGGTAATTTCAAACGCATTGCTTCCTGAACCAATTTGAAATCGGTGAACATTGATTGAGCGGTTTCCGGCCTCAAAAAAGTAATATGGGCTTCGTCTTCAACCGGGCCCAAAAATGTCTTAAACATCAAATTAAATTGCTTGGGCGGGGTAAACTCTTTTTCGCCGCACTGCGGACATTGATTTTTTTCTTTGGCTTTGCCCTGGCCGATAAATCTACCGTCTATCATGTGGTCGGACCGAAAACGGGAATGGCAGTTTTTGCATTCAACTAAAGGGTCGGTGAAATTTTCTAAATGCCCAGACGCCATCCAGACCTTGGGGTGCATTAAAACCGCGCCGTCAATTAAAACAATGTTGTCTTCTTCCTGAACAAATCTTTTAAGCCAGTGACTCTTAATGTTATTTTTTAAAAGCGAACCCAGGGGCCCATAATCCCACAACGCCTCAACTCCTCCATAAATTTCCGAGGATTGAAAAATAAAACCCCTTCTCTTGCATAATGATACAATTTTATCCATTAAATTATTCATTTTGGTCATTTGTTGACGTTGAATATGGCATTATTCCCTCGCCGATTATCGCCTCATTGAAAGTGGTGTATATTGGCGGGCTGGTTCCAGATAAAAGTTGTTCTGTCCACTTGTCTTCCCCTGAAATTTCGGCCTCGGAAATCAAGGAGGTTGGCCCTTTTTCTTCTTCTTTAATAGTCAAAGCAACCTGAAAAGCCA
Organism: Parcubacteria group bacterium; assembly: GCA_020063075.1. Taxonomy (GTDB): domain Bacteria; phylum Patescibacteriota; class Minisyncoccia; order Minisyncoccales; family JAGUVE01; genus JAGUVE01. The sequence goes on from JAGUVE010000055.1 coordinate 2,897, forward strand.
ATTCGGCTTTTTTTTCTTGGCCCGGCTCCAAGTCCCCGATTTGCCACAGCAGTTCCCGGCTGTCTGAGTCAAAGGTAAAAGCGGTTGTTTGAGGGAAAATTTTTCCGGTTAATTCGGCTAATGGAGACAAAACGGCTTTCACCTTGGCGTTGCCGGCCGGATTATAAAGATTTTGAACCGCCCAGACAATGGTAAAATAGCTTTTTTGCTGGGGAAAGGGCGGCAGAGGACCGAGCGAGTTAAAAAAGTTATCCCCGATATACCCTTTTTGTGCGATGAGTAATTTTGAATTTACCTTGGTGATAAATTCTTTTTTAGTCTGACCGGGAAAAATAATTTCATTTTTTACAATAAGTCCTTCGCTCGGAAGCGGCTGCTCGTCGCTTTTTAAGTTTATCCAAAATTCAACTTTTCCTTCTTTCCCTGAATCCAAAAATTTAAGTTCCGGAACTCTTTTCCAGTCCCAAATGACGGTGTTGTCGCCTGCTGTATTTTCTCCGGAATCGGATTTTATTGTCTGAAAGTCAAAAGGCTCTCCCTGCAATTTTGCTATTACCGATAAATTATCAAAAGGGTTTTTTCCGAGATTCTTGAAATAAATCTCGTAGTGAAGCAAATCGCCGAGCCGAGCGACATAATCGGGGCTGCCGTTGATAAGTTGAGAAATATAGAGAGAGGGTTCCGTAATTTCAACTCCTCTTGCCGCTTCTTTCAAAACGACGAATTCGTCTTCTCTCCAAATTCCAAAAATTGCCCGAAAAATCTTTTGCTCCCCGATTCCACCCTGCAATATTCCCTTAACCTCAATTCTTCCGCCTTCGGTCTTATTTAAGGACTTTACTTCAAAATCGCTTTTTCCAAGGGCTTTTGGTTTGCTTTCAACAAATTGAAAGCCCGAGGGATATTCAACCTTTATCCCAATGTCAGTTAAGGGATAATCCAAATTTGAAAAATAATTTAAAGAAAATTTTAATTCTCGGCCGGCTTCTGTTTTTGAAGGCAAGTCAAACTCGAAATTTAATAAAACCTTTTTAATTTGGGTGGTGAAAGTGGTTGACCGTTCATAAACCGCCTTTAAATTTTTGGGCCGGTATGAAAGAGCGGCTTTTGCCTGCAAAATTTCGCCCTCTTTTCCCAAGAGCCGAGTTTTAATCCGGATGGTTTTTTCTTCCCCGGGATAAATCGTAAGGAGGGGAAATTCCCTTCTCAGGGATTTTTGTTCTTTGCCCGGCTCTTCTTCCAAAGCGGCTAAGCATTCTAAGGAATTTTTCGGACATTCAAAAACGAGTTTGGCGTCTTCCAAATTAAAATTTCCGTTGTTTTTATATTTTACGGCATATTCGGCCTCTTCCAATAATTGGGCTTCGGCTGGCCCCAAAATTTCCAACTTCAAAACCTCCTTTGAATAGACGTTTTTTTGATAATACCAGTAGCCGACTATTCCGAGAAAAACGGCAAAAATTATAATAAAAATTCTTAATTTTCTCATATATCCCGCTCGCTCAGGCGAGCAAGCCCAGTAAGACAACTTTGACTCGCTTCGCGATATTATCCCGACGAAGCCGGGATGTCAAAGTTGCTCTACTGGGCAATCTCATTGCGATAATATGAAAGACAACTATCAGAAATAACCTTTAATGCTCTTTGGTCGGAAGTTTCGATTTTTAATCTTGATAGGGTATTCCAATCCTTATTGAGAATAAGCCGCAGTATTTTTACAACCCCCGGTTTGATTTCCAACCCTTTTTCCGTTCCGATAGAAGCAATGTTTCTATCGGAACACTTTTTACAGATAACGCCCCCTTCTACGGAGCTGAAATAAAATTCTTCCGGCAATAATTTTTTTTGACAAACCGCGCAATTGAAGAGCTCGGGCTTATACCCCAACAGGGAAAATAAGTTCCAAATAAAATAATGATAAATTAATTGTATATTGTAAATTTTAAATTGTAAATTATCCAATTTTTTAAAAACCTCGCCAATCAATTGCCAATTTTTTTCATCGGGCTCCTGGCCCTTGATTAAGACATCCAAAACATCGGAAACAAGATAAGTCAGGGCTAACCTTTTTAAATCTTTTCTCAGGTTTCTAAACTTTTCAAGTAAAATGGCGTCGGTCAATGTCTTATAAGCCCTTCCCTGAATAAACTCAATTTCCGATAAATAGAAAATGTCGGCGCCTGACCTTAATTTTGATGTAATTTTTCTGATTCCTTTTCCTGCAATTTCTAATTTCCCGAAGTCCTTTGTATAAATTGTCAGAAACTGATCGGCTTCTCCCCTGTCTTCTTTTTTGATAATAATGCCCTTTGTCCGATAGCGCTCAAACATGCTTATTTAATCCCGACGATGTCGGGACAAAGTCGGGGTCTTTTTTTATCCCCAGCCACAATTTCTGCTTGTCAATTTCAAGTTGCTTCTCCGCATCAAAAATTTCTTTTCTTTTTTCCCCGATTTGCAGGGCTTTAATTTTTCCCTCGCGCCTTATGATTTCCTTATTTTTAGCTAAAATATCGTTTAAATTTTGGCTGCCAGAACACCAAACTGAAATCTTATCTTCGGGCCTAAATCCGGCTTTTTTTCTCATTTCCTGAATGTTGCGTGTTACCTCCCGAATTATGCCTTCTTCTTTAAGTTCGGGAGTGATTTTTGTGTCTAATTCCACTTCTTTTTCTATGCCCTCGTCAAAAATTATCTTTTTAACATTTACTTCATCTTTTATTAATTCTAACAATTTTTTATCATTTTTGATTTTTGATTTTTGATTTTTGATTTTGAGCGAAGCGATTGGTTGTCTTACTTTAATGCCGAGCCGCGCTCTCTCTTTCAGCCCTAAGTTCACTATCTCACGAACTAGAATCATTTTTTCTTCAAGTTCTTTATTGATTAATTTTTCATTTATTTTAGGCCAATCTTCTAAATGAACACTGCGGGTCCGGGTCTCGTAGTAGAAATTTTGATGGATTTTTTCGCTCAAAAAAGGAATAAATGGAGCGCTCAATTTATTCAGAGTTAGAATTACAAAATTTAAAATTTCGGATGCTTCTTTTAATTCTTTTTTGTTCGCCGGATTTTGGAATCTTCTTCGCGACCGCCTGATATACCAAAGCGAAAGGTCGTTGATAACAAAATTTTCAATTGCCCTTGCCGACGCCGTCACGTCGTAATTGTCCAATTTTTGAGTAGCTTCTAAAATTAACCCATTTAATCTGGAAATAATCCATTTGTCTAATAGGTTTTTAGATTTAAGATTTAATATTTTAAATTTTAGATTTTTAGCATAGGTTTCAAAAAAGGCATAGCAATTCCACAAAGTCAAAATAAATTTCTTCAACGCCAAATCAACATCCTTTTCTGAAAATAATTTTGAATCGCCGGGCTGATTGATGGTGTAAAAATACCAGCGGGTGGCGTCGGCTCCGTATTTTTCAATAATCTGCCACGGGTCAACCGCGTTTCCTTTTGATTTTGACATTTTTTCTCCTTTTTCATCCAAAACATGGCCAAGAGAAATAACGTTTTTGTAGGAAGGTCCAAAGCCCAAAAGGGTTGAAACGGCTAACAGGGTGTAAAACCAGCCCCGGGTTTGGTCTATCCCCTCTGAAATATAATCAGCCGGGAATAATATTGGCGGTTTGAGTTTTGAATTTTGAATTTTGAATTTTGAATTTTTACTGAATGGCCAGTGAGCCTGGCTGAACGGCATTGAGCCCGAATCAAACCAGCAATCAATTACTTCTGGAACTCTTTCCATCACGCTTAGCGTGATATTCGGGACGCTAAGCGTCCCATTAAGGCAGTTTTGGCAATAAAATTTTACTTCGTCAGCATAAGGACGGTGAAAGTCCAGCTCCATATCGGGATTAAAGGGTAATTTTTTAAATTCAATTTTTCTCCAGGTGCCGGTTTTTAGCAGTTTATCCCTGTTTTCCCTCCGCCAGTCAACAAATTCTTTAAGAGAAAAACCGGCTAGCGTTTTTTCCAACATTGATAAGGGAAATTCATGAGAAACAATCAAAATATTTTTATTTTGCTCTTTTTGGTCAGTCGCTTTTAAGAAATTATAAACTCTTTTTCTTACCGCCAAAAAACTTTCGCCCTTGGGTATTTTTGTTTCATAAGGATTTTTTTCCTTTGATAAATACTGCCAGACCAATTTTGCGTCCTTGTTGTTAAAAATTCCGACATTTACTTCTCTCAATCTTTTATCAAAAATTATTTTGGCGCCGGTTTCTTTTGAAATAATTTCTGCGGTTTCTTTTGTCCTTAATAAATCTGAAGAAAATATTAAAGAGATTTTTTCTTTTTTTAATTTTTTTGCTTGTTTTAAAACTTCCGCTTTTCCCTCCTTTGTCAGCGGGAACTTTGCTTTCTCCGGCCAGGAACTGGCTAAATTCTTCACCTGCCGCAAAGAATGACCATGCCGGAAGAAAAAATAATTGTTGTTGGAAAATTTTTGAGAGAGCAGGTCCTGCAGAGAACCGATAACTTCCATTTTTTCGCAATTTTTGCACTGCCAAACCGGGAGCGGCGTCCCCCAATATCTCTCTCTTGATAAAGTCCAGTCCTTTACCCCTCTCAACCATTCTCCAAACCTGCCTTCTTTTAAATGCGAAGGAACCCAATTGATTTTTTGGTTATTGCTGATTAAGTTGTTTTTAACCTTTTGCATATTTATGAACCAACTTTCTTTGGCGTAATACAAAAGGGGTGAATTACATCTCCAGCAAAATGGGTAATCATGTTCATATAATTCTTCTTTAAGGAGAATATTTCTTTCTTTGAGATCTTCAATAATTTTAGGGTCAGCATCTTTGACAAAAATTCCAGCCCATTTTTTAATCTCACTTTTAAATTTCCCCTGCAAATTCACGGTCATTAAAACCGGCAGATCGTTTCCCTTAGCCACATTCATGTCGTCTTCGCCGAATGCTGGCGCGATATGAACTATTCCGGAACCCTCTTGGGTGGTGACAAAATCGCCGGCTACCACTTTAAAAGCATGTTTGTCTGGTCTAACGAAATCAAATAATTGTTCGTATTCAAGGCCAAGTAAATCTTTATCCCTAAATGTTTCAATAACTTTCAAGGCGACCCCTTTAAATATTATATCATCGCCTTTAGCTACTCGTTTTTCGTATTCATCTTTGCCGCCAGCAGATTTTTCTAAAATATCTTTAGCTATAATTAATTTCGGCGCTGATTCCTCTCTATAAACCGGAACATTCGGCACAAATTCTGCTTCACCACATTCGCTGACTAAAACATAATCAATACCCTTTCCCACCGCCAACGCCACATTGCCAGGCAATGTCCAAGGAGTGGTAGTCCAGACAAGGAAATAGGTATTTTCAAGATTTAAGTTTTGAGATGTGGTTTTGAGTTTTGAGTTTTGAGTTTTGAGTTTAAATTTCACATATATTGCTGGTTCTTTAATTTTTTTATAACCCAACGCCACCTCGTGGCTTGAAAGAGAAGTTCCGCATCTCGGGCAATAAGGAACTACCTTGTAGTCCTGATAAAGCAGGCCTTTTTTGTAAATTTCTTTTAAAATCCGCCAAACCGTCTCAATGTAGTCAGCCGTATAAGTAATGTAGGGGTCTTCCATGTCCAGCCAAAAACCGATTCTTTCAGTTAGTTTTTCCCAGTCCTTTTTGTATTCCCACACCGAGCCCCGGCATTTTTTGTTAAATTTAGCAATGCCGTATTTCTCAATATCCTTTTTTGTTTTTAAATCCAGTTTTTTCTCAATTTCTAATTCAACCGGCAAGCCGTGAGTATCCCAGCCGGCTTTCCTCAAAACCCTGAGTCCCCGCATCGTTTTATAGCGGGGAATAATGTCTTTGAAAATTCGGGCTAAAATATGGTGGATTCCGGGGCGAGCGTTAGCCGTCGGCGGTCCCTCGTAAAAAACGAAGTTCTTCGCTTTCTTTCTTTGTTCAACTGATTTCTCAAAAATTTTATTTTCCTGCCAAAATTTTAATATTTTTTCTTCCAATTTAGGAAAATTTATCTCCATAATCTACTAAGAATATCATTTTAATGTATTTTTTTCAAACCCGGTAGAGAAATTTCGATAGGGTTTTTCTAAAGAAAAACCAAC
>JAGUVE010000068.1 GCA_020063075.1 Parcubacteria group bacterium
GCAAAAACCTTTTTCCGAACCGCTTTCAACATTTACAGACAGCAAAGAAGATGGGCATTTGGAGCAGGCGAAATTCCTTATTTTCTTTTTGGCTGCCTGAAGAATAAAAAAATCCCTTTAGCGCGAAAATTATCCCTGGGATTTGAGATGCTTGAAAGCCACTGGTCATGGGCAACGGCTTCAATTATGATTTTTTTATTGGGCTGGCTACCTTTGGCTCTGGGCGGGGAAGGGTTTTCCCAAACCCTGCTTTCTTATAATCTCCCGATAATTACCAGTAGAATTTTAACCATAGCGATGGTTGGCATAGTTCTTTCCTGGTATCTTTCTCTTCTTTTGCTTCCGCCCAAGCCGCCCAATTACGGAAAATATAAATATTTATTCTTCACCTTTTCCTGGTTTTTTCTTCCTATTTTTATGATTATTTTCACCGCCCTCCCCGCCATTGACGCCCAAACGCGGCTGATGCTCGGAAAATATCTCGGCTTTTGGCCAACCGAGAAATTTCGCAAATAGTAAAACCATTACTCAAGATGTATTTTTTCTCTTAATTCCGCAAGTCGCTTTTTCAAAAGAGGATATTTTTTTAATTCGGGGTCTTTTGCCAAAACTTCCTTTGCTTCGTTGCGGGTTTTTGAAACTAAAACGAAATCTGTTAAAGAAGCCATAGTCAAATCGGGAATTCCCCACTGGCGTTGACCGGTGAAATCGCCGGGGCCGCGGATTTGCAGGTCTTTTTCCGCCAGTTCAAAGCCGTTTTCGCAGGAAATAAGCGCTCTCAGCCGCCGGTTCCAGATTGTTCCCGGCGCGTCGGTAAATAAAAAACAATATGACCGGTGCTCGCTTCTTCCCACCCTGCCCCGAAACTGGTGGAGTTGGGCTAAGCCGAATTTTTCTGACCCTTCAATAAGCATTACAGAGGCGTTAGGTATATCCACGCCCACCTCAACAACGGAAGTAGAAACCAAAATATCAATTTTCCCGGCTTTAAAATTTTTCATTATATCTTCTTTTTCCTGCGACTTCATCTTTCCGTGGAGCATGCCGATTTTCAGGTCGGGAAAAATTTCTTCCGATAGTTTTTTATATTCTTGCTTCACCGCTTTAACGTCCAACCAAGAAAAGTTTCTTTGGTCCAAAAAGGCGGCCTGCCCGCCTAAATCTTCCGCAGAAGTTTTGGCGGGTTCGATTCTCGGGCAAATTACAAAAACCTGCCGACCCTCTTTTACCTGTTCTCTTATGAATTCATAAGTCGCTTTTTTATCTTTGGGCTGAATGATTTTGGTTATTATTTTCTTTCTACCTTTGGGCATTTCATCTATTACCGACAAGTCGAGGTCGCCGTACAGGGTCAAAGAGAGTGTGCGGGGAATCGGGGTGGCGGTCATAGAGAGTAAATGGGGAATAAAATCTTTTTGCCGGCATAATTTAGCTCTTTGCTCCACGCCAAAACGATGCTGTTCGTCAACCACCACCAGAGCTAATTTTTCAAATTTCACCCAATCCTGAATCAGGGCGTGGGTGCCGAGCAAAACATCAATCTCTTTCAATTTTTCCAAAAGTTCTCCTCTCGTAATTTTTTCATTTTGATAATAGTTTTCTTTTCCGGTGATTAAGCCGATGTTAACCCCCCACCACTTTCTATTTTGCTGATTTTTTTCTTCACCTTCTTTTAAAAGTGGTGGGGGGTTCAGAAGCTCGCGTATGGTTTTATAATGCTGTTTAGCCAGAATTTCCGTCGGGGCTAAAAAAGCAACCTGATAACCGGCTCTGACCACATCCAAGGCCGCAATCGCAGCCACCACCGTTTTGCCCGAGCCGACGTCCCCTTCCAAGAGCCGATTCATAGGACTTGGTTTTTCCAAGTCCTTCAAGAGCTGCCAGGCCGCCTTCTTTTGGGCGTCGGTTAATTTAAAAGGCAGTCCCTTTGTAAATTCTTGAACCGCGGCCAGATTTAAAGGGATAGGAGCCGCTCTTTCTTTTGCCAATTTCATTCTTTCTCTTAAAACAAACAAGGAAAGCTCGAACAATTCTTCAAAAGCAAACCTTTTTTTCGCTTTTTCGGCTAGTTTTAGGGAGGCGGGAAAATGAATCTGCCAAATTGCTTTTGACAGGGGTAAAAAATCAAATTTCTGCCTTAATTTTTCCGGTAAAGAATCGGGAATTTGTTCTTTTAATTTAGCAAGCAGGGGTTTCACGATAAATCTCAGCCATTTTGACGACAATCCCTCGGTTTCAGGATAAACGGGAATTAACCGACCTGTATGCGTCAGGTCGGAATTTCCAATTTTCTCCCCCACCAAATTTTTGGTGGGGGATTCAATTTTCTCGTAAGCGGGATTTGATAAATATATTGATTTTCCCTTCCCGGTAATCTTTCCCGCCAAACAAACAAAAGTCCCCTTTTTAAATGTGTTTACTAAATAGGGCTGATTGAACCACATTACTTTTAATTTCCCTGTTTTGTCGTCAATTGTCATTTGGGTTAAAACCAATCTCCTCCTGAATGTCCGGATATTTTTTATGTCCAAAACCTCGCCCTGAAAACAAAAAGGGCCGCCCAATTCAGCTTTGGAAATAGGAATCAAATTTGAAAAATCCTCATAGCGATGAGGAAAATGAAAAATAATATCCCCGACATTTTTTATCCCCAGTTTTTTCAGTTTTTTCTGATACTGAGGACCGACCCGGGGAATTTGTTCAATCGGAGTTGAGAGAAACATATGCCCTCGGCAGGAATCGAACCTGCAGTCTGAGGGTCCGCAACCCTCCATTTTATCCATTAAACTACGAGGGCAAATTCTCTTATTAAAATATCATATTTTTAAAAAAATTCAATTGTTTGATTAAATATTAAAAATAAGATAAAATAAAATAGACCAGGAGGAGTGCTCCGAATTGATAAGGAAGCGGTTTGTAAGCCGTTCTTTAAAATGAAATAATAAAATTGATGAAATTCAAATTCCATCAGGAGTCCATTGTTCGAAAGGCAAGAAAAATGAAAAAAGAAGGGATTTCAGCTACAGAGATTGCAAGACGTCTTGACGTAGGAGATACTGCGATTTTAAGATGGTGTAGCGATATTCCTTCCGAGAATCCTTATCATCTTTATGCTCAAAAATTACGAGATAAAGCGAAAGAAAAGAGTACGGGGTTGGCGAAGAATATATGTCTAAGAAAAGAAGACGCAAAAATTTTAGCAAGTGTTCTTTATTGGTGTGAGGGGTCTAAATATCCTTCGAGTAATTTTGTCGCATTTTCAAATAGCGACGTAGATCTTGTTATAACTTTTTTGAGTCTCTTCCGTTTAGGTTTTCAACCTAGAGAAGATAAATTAAGAGTTTCTTTACAATTACACACCACTCACGATAAAGAGGAAATGAATTATTTTTGGAGTAAAATTCTTAAAATTCCGAAGTCGCAATTTTATAAACCGACCATTACAAAACCGACAAAAAATATGAAAAGAAGAAATTATAATGGCACTTGTACTATTCGATATTATGATGTCTATCTGTTATTAGAAATAATGGGAATTTTTGAAGAAATTTCAAAAAAGTTTAAAAAGTAGAATAAAAGTAGAATAAACATCCGGAGGAGTCGCATAATGGCATTGCAAGAGATTGCTAATCTCTAACGGCGTTAAAAACCGTTTGTGGGTTCGAGTCCCACCTCCTCCGCAACTAATTTTATGAATGAGTTATCAAAAAAAGAGCAATACGATTTGGAGAAACGGCAGAAATTAGACATTCGGAAACAAACAAAGAAAAGCGGGAAAACCAGACAATTTTTAAAGATTGGTCTAATTGTTGTTCTGTTTGTTGCGGGGTTGGGAGTTTTGGCGTTTCTTGTTTCTAAAAATCCGGCAGATAAAACAGAAGATATTATTTCCAGAAACGGCCTTCACTGGCACCCGGAACTCTCCATTTATATTAAAGGGCAGAAGCAAGAAATTCCGGCCGATATTGGACTTGGCTTCAGAGAAGAACCCATTCATACTCACGATGCAATGGGAGTGATACACCTTGAGTTTTCGGGTTTAGTGGTCAGAGAAGATGCCAAATTGGCTAATTTCTTCCAGATATGGGGAAAACAATTTAATTCAAATTGTATTTTTAAATTCTGCAACGGCTCCGAAGGAAAAATTAAATTTTCTGTTAATGGGAAAGAGAATAATGAATTTGAAAATTATATTATGAGGGACGGAGATAAAATTGAAATAAAATACGAGTGAGAGGCGTGCGCAAATGGGCCGGCTTGAAAACCGGTATGCCGGAGAGGAGTTATTTAGTAAAATAATTTTATGAAACTGGGTATAATTTTACAATCAAATAAACCAGAATATGCGTGGAATACATTCCGTCTCGGAATTACCGCGCTTAAAGCTGGCCACCAAGTAGAAATCTTTTTAATGAACGAGGGGTCAGAACTTGATGCTGTTCCCAATACTAAAGATTTTGATATTTCAATGAAAGTTGCAGAATTCAAAGAGTTGAAAGGCGAGATTTACGCGTGTGGCACTTGTCTTAAGGTGCGTGGCAAAGCAGAAAGCAAGATTTGTTCCGTTTCCACAATGTCCGATTTGCTTAAAATGGTCGAGCGGTCAGATAAAGTTTTAGTTTTTGGCTAATACTTAATAGTGAGCCCGCCGAACTATGAAAAAAATTATTTTCAGCATAATAGGATTTGCGCTTTTTACGAATGTAGTTGCCCTTGTGCAAGGCATGGTGGTTAATGCCTCAACAGGTTCAGACGGCAATACCGCCCGCGAGGAAGCCGAGGGTAAAATTATTTGGGAGAAATTGCAAGCCAAAGAAGTTCAATGTGCGGATTTGTCAGATGAGGACTTTGAAGTTTTGGGCGAATACCTTATGGGGTAGATGATGGGGACTTCGCACGAAGCGATGAATACGATGATGGAGCAAATGATGGGTAAGGAAAGCGAAGAACAAATGCACATCGCGATGGGCAAACGTTTGAGCGGTTGCGACACTTCTGCCGCGTTTCCCTCGCAGGGTATTGGCTTTATGCCCATGATGCAAATGATGACGGGAGGGTGGGGCGGTTTTAGTTGGGTTTTTATGATTCTCTGGTGGGCGCTGATAATTGTGGGTATTGTTGCGCTTATCAAATTGATTACGAGTCAATCTCGCGGCGGCCGAGGTCATGAAAAACCCTTCGGCTTCGCTCAGGGCAGGTCGCCGCTTGAGATTTTGAAAGAACGATACGCGAAAGGCGAAATTGATAAAAAAGAATTTGAAGATAAGAAAAAAGATTTAGCCTAATTGATAAGTGGTGGGGTGGCTGAGCGGTTGAGCGGTAGAAGATTTAAAAAATGGAGGGTTGCGCCGAATGGTAAGGCACCAGTCTTGAAAACTGGGGCTCCGAAAGGGGCTTAGGGGTTCGAGTCCTCTACCCTCCGC
>JAGUVE010000057.1 GCA_020063075.1 Parcubacteria group bacterium
CGCCCTTAATTTATTCGGGAAAACAGGCGATTTTAAGGTAAATATCCTTGTTCTACTTAACTCAACGCGGGCATTTAAAATTTTTACTCCCTCTATTGTCATAACCTATTTTGGGTTATACCACAATAGGATATACAATACAAATAGATATGTCAAAGTCAATTTATTCAAAAGATTATAGAAATATGGTAGAAAAGCTTAAAAAAGCTCGGCTTGACGCTGGGTTGAAACAGGAAAATGTTGCCTTGAAACTAAAAAAGCCCCAATCTTACATTTCAAAAATAGAAAGGGTTGAAAGAAGGGTTGATATCGCCGAACTAAAAGAGTTAGCAAAAATTTATAAAAAAGATATAAATTATTTCGTAAAATAATCTATGGTAAAACTTATAGAATTAAAAATTAAAGACCCGAAAAAAATTTATCAGGAACTCACTACAGCATTGTGTCCCTACAAAAATAAGCCAGTAGGTTCGATGCTTTTTATAGTGGAAGGCACGAGAAAAAATCCAATAATAGGTTTTCGTTATCCCGGTAGAAAACTTAGAAAAAGATTACTCAAAAAACCAAATAAAAATTCGGCCCTGTGGGCCAATCTTTATGATTTTGAAGTAGTTCCGTTTAAAAACAAGAAAGAAATTAACACGCAGAAATTTACTTTTGGAGAAATAATGGAAGACTTCCAAGAAAATAAAAGAAATAACGAAATATTTTGGAAACAAATCGAAGAACTTTATCAAAATAACACCATCACTCGAAAACCACCAAAACTACAAGGCATTGACTCAGAACTTTATTTATTAATGTTGAAGTGGATATGGATACAAGAAGACTTTAATTATCGTTTTAGTTGGCAAGAAGTAAATTCTCCTATTAGATATGTTTTAGAAACAAGAACCGGTAGCAGGACATCTAGAGGGGCGGGAAGGGCAAAATTTTTTGCCGCCCTAATATTACTCAAGCATCATTTCACTTTTGAACAAGTGAAGAAAATTATACCTCTTTATTAAATAACGGTAAAGAAAGCAATTCTTTTTCTTTTCTATTTTTTCTAAATTGTAGTTTATATTTCTCTTCAATTTTGCCGTTTTTCAATCGAGATAAAATCAACTCGTGATACTTTGAATCTATTTCCGCCGAAATATATTGTCTTTTAAGCAATTTACATACTTCTAATTCTGAACCACTTCCCCCAAAAAGAACTAGAACTATATCATTTGGCATCGTACAGGATTTTATTAACATTTCTGTTAATTTTTGAGGTATTTGGCAAGCATGATAGGTTTTTTCTTTACTCACATTCTTAACGAGGTCAAAATAAAACCAATCATAAGGCATTCTGCCCCTCGATCCGTTTTTTAAATTCTCTAAAATTCTTCTATCCATCGGGTTTTTATAGGGTACGGCTACATTATCTTTATAGAATTTATTATTTTCAGTTTTTCGTATATGTAAAATAGTTCGATGAGCAGTTGTAAAGCGTTTTGGGGCATGGCCCACATTAGTATTATAAGCCCATACATATTCGTTAACTAAAGGATAAATATTATCTAAATACTTCACTCGCAAGTGAGCATTTTGTTTAGGATAATTCATCATAAATAAATTTCCGTCATTTTTTAAAACTCTCATAGATTCTTTTGCTAGTTCAATATACCAATCAATGTATTCATCGAAATTTTTCGTATATGTTTTATCCCCATATTTTATCCCAACATTATAATCGGGGTCCCCAAAGATCATATCTACGCACTTGTCAGGTAATTTTTTTAAAAGATCAATAATATCTCCGAGATATACCTTATTTAGATATTTTTCCACTTCCTCTTTTTTTATATTTTTTTTAAATTCTTTTGCGGTTGATATTTCTTCCGCTTTCAAATCTTCCTCGTTTTTTATTACATCAATTACAATGCCCTGAATGACTATCTCTCTGTCTTTTTTTATAATTATCGGTTCAATAGTTTTATTAGCCGGTTGTAATCTTATAAAACCTCTCTCTTTGTAAAATTTTTTAAGCGTTGCTTCATAATTGTCTATTAGGGCCACAACTTTTTGTCCATTTTCGGCTACGCTTTGTTGCTTGACTAAAATTATATCGCCGTCATTTATATTTTCATCTATCATACTATTTCCAATTGCTCGCAAGGCATAGAATTCTCCGGAACGAGGAAGTTTATTTTGCGGTACAGCAATTGTTTCTTTATTTTGTATTGCTTCAATGGGTTGACCAGCGGCTATCAGACCCAAAAGAGGGATATTTATCATTGTTTCTTTTTTAACTATCTCAATTGAACGAGGTTTATTATACTTTCTTTTCAAATATCCAAGAGATTCAAGTTTGCTAACATGAAAATCAGCAGTTGAAACAGAAGCAAATTTAAAATGTCGGCGTATTTCTTCAAGAGTAGACGAATAACCCCTCTTTTTATGATGAGCGGTAATATAATCAAAAACTTGTTTTTGTCGTTTTGTGAGCATATTTCACTTGACCCAATTTTAAATACTCTCTATACTTATTATAATAGAAAGAAAATAGAAAGTCCACAAGCAAGTTATCCACATAGTAAAACCCAAAGCGATTATGAAATTTACTATTCCGCACGATAAAGTTTGGTTTAGGCCAGATAAGGCTTATTTCGAATCTCAATCTCGGTCGCAAGGCATTGATTCAATCGAGATTGAATGGAACGGAAAGTATAAAAGTATCCGAGAACTAAGAGGTCTCGCAATTTTTGGTTTATGTTTATACGAAATATGCGGAACGCCTTTTTTTGTTCAAATGAATTCTAAAGATTCGTCCCCAGACGCATTTATAATGAGGGTATCTTCCGATGATTCAACAACGAATGAAATCGGACCAGTTGAGATTACTTTTTATGGCAGAAGTAGAGTCGGATTGCCTAAGCAATCTCTCGCGAATAAACTAAGCGCAAAAGGAGGTAAGTTTTGGAAGTTACCTCCAGAATATTGTTTGCTTATACACATTGGCAGAGGTTTACGGGTGAACCATAAAGAAGTATCTGCTCGTTTGAATAAGGTCGATGTTAATTTTCAAGTTTTCTCTATTCAAGAGATTTCCGATTATTCAAATACTATCGCTCGAGTCGTTAGTTACAGGCCAAAATATAGATCAAAAGACATCAATGTTGGCGAGGTTTGTTATAAATTACAAAAATCGGATATTTATGGAATCGTTACTCAGATACATGGTAGGCCGCCGAAATCATCTCAAAAATACCATGACTATAAATCAAACTGATTTACAAATGAAATTAGATAATGCTCAAGAGGCTGAAAATTCCGAGGATTTTTTTCGCGCCGCTTTCCTATATAGAGATACTCTAACGACTGCCATAAAGGAAGGTAATTCTGATGTTATAAAATTATGTAAAAATAAGTCCGTTGAGATGAACAAAAAGTCAATTGCCTCCGGCAAAGATTTTAAGGAACTTTCTTTTACCCAAGGACTTCCAAATGACAAGAAAAAAGCGCACGAAGAATTTATAAGTAAATTTTTAAGTCAAGGTGATCTAAAAACTATTTTACGAGCAATCGGAAAACACCCCTTTTTCTTCCCAAAAGTGGTAGATGTGCAAAAATCGGCAAATAAAACGATGCCTATTTCATATCAGATTGCGAGTTTATCGACTATTTCAAATGACGGACATACTTTGCGCGGGGGTTCTGAGGGAAGCTATGCGTGGTTTATGAAAATGTATGATTTGAATCAACAGTTAATAATGACGTTATATGTTGGTAGAATTATTTATGAACTTATGGAAAATAAACCAAATGGAAGTAAATTAACAATAGATATTCTATTAGATTACTTTAATAATTCTAGAATTATTGAGGAAGGGAATTTAAAAATAATCTCTGTTGGTCTGCAAAAGTATTTTGACAGAGATTACATTTCTGCTTTACACATTTTAGTACCACAATTTGAATCAGTTTTTCTAAAAATTTCTGAAAGGTGTGATATTGATATTGTTGCCCTAGACCAAAAACAAGGCATTGCCACAAGAACAAAAACCTTATCCGAGTATTATTTAGATTCAGATGAATTTAAAAAAGTTTGGGACGAAGATTTTTGTCGACAAATAAAATTTATTTTATTTGAACAATTGGCAAATAAAATCCGACATAAAATTGCTCACGGTGAAATTACAAAAGAAGAATGTAATTTCCAAAATACAACCTTGATTTTATATCTTTATCTTGTTTTATTAAGTAGGGTAAATATAAAATCGGAATAGATTTATTTGTTTTTTGTTGCTACAATTTGTGTATAGCGGCGGCTCGCCTGCGAAGCGAACAAAGAGGAGGGGGTTGCAGGAGGTTGAGTTTCTAAGAAACTTAAGTGAAACTTAAGCTGACGTTCTAGAACGCCAAGTCAACGCCAACTTTTGAAAAACTCTGCATTAGGGAATGCAAAGTGGACGCAAACTTTTGTGAGATGATTTTGACCCCCCCCTTTTACCTTAAAAAACGCCTGTTTTCCCGAATAAATTAAGGGCGAGGGGGCAGGCGAAATCCTGCCCCCGAGCCACCAAAATGTATACAAAAATTTGGTGCGAAAATGTATATA
>JAGUVE010000070.1 GCA_020063075.1 Parcubacteria group bacterium
CTTGCGAATCCCTACCATAAAAGATAAAGCAAAATAAGTCTATGAGAGAGAAAATTAAAATTCGAAAAGGATTTATTCAAATTCCATTATTAATAGCAGTTATCCTGTAAGCAAAATGGGGTCAACTCTATTTTTCGATTGTGGATTTTTTTGAATTTGACACAATTTTATTTAGAGGTAAAATGATATTGTATGGTAAAAGTTATTGAGAAAAACTTAATAAAACTTAAAGAACCAGCAGTAATTATTCCGTTAAAAAAATGGAAAGAGATTGAGGAAACCATCGAAGACTTAGAGGACGCGGTGAGATTTAATATTGTTTTTGAAGAAAGCCGAGGGGAAAGACTTATCAGCTTGGAAGAGATAAAGAAAAAATATAGATTGAAATAAAATGTTCCGAGTTTTCTTTACTTCGCGCGCTGATAAAAAATTAACTGAATTACCCCAAGAATTAAAGCAAAGGATTTACAATGAGCTAAAAGTCCTTTCGGAAAACCCATTTTTACATCCTCAGGTTAGAAAAGTTGAAGGAACTAAATTTGGTTATCGCCTTCGTCTCGGACGCTGGCGAATTTTATTTGCTTTATTCTCAGAGGAGAAACGAATTGAGGTTGTTGATATATTTATAAGGAAAGGAAAAGAAGATTATAATAAAAGAAAGCATTTGTTAAGATAATTTTTATGTTTAAAAAAACCACCCTGAAAAACGGGTTAAGGATTATTACGGTTCCTCAAAAAAATACTCAGGCAATAACGGTTTTGATTTTGGCTGGGACCGGCTCAAAATATGAAAGAAAAGAAATAAACGGCATCTCCCACTTTTTGGAGCATATGTATTTTAAAGGGACGAAAAAAAGGCCTTCTTCCCTGAAGATCGCCGAGACCCTGGATAAATTGGGCGGTTTATATAATGCCTTCACGGGCGAGGAACATACCGGATATTTTGCCAAAGTTTCAGCCGTTCATTTGGACCTGGCTTTGGATTGGGTTTCGGATATTTTTTTAAATTCCACTTTGCCGGAAAAAGAAATAGAAAAAGAGAAAGGAGTGATTATTGAAGAAATAAACATGAGGCAGGACCATCCGATTGAATACGTTCAAACTTTGTGGATGAAGCTGTTATACGGAGACCAGCCCGCGGGCTGGGATATTGCCGGCACAAAAGAAACGGTTTCTAAAATAAACAGAGAAGACCTGTTTCAATATATGAGCAATCAATATGTGGCGTCAAACACAATTGTCTCGGTGGCGGGGAAAATAAACGAAGATTCGGTTCTCAGGAAAATTAAAAAATATTTTTCAAAAATAAAAAAAACAAAGCCTTTGGGAAAAATGAAAGTCATTGAACGGCAGGAAAATCCCGAGCTATTGTTAGAGACGAGAAAAACCGACCAAACCCATCTTTTTTTGGGAGTAAGGGCTTTCAATCTTTTGCATCCTTTTCGATATGCTCAGGAATTGCTGGCGATTATTTTAGGCGGAATGATGAGCTCTCGCCTCTTCGAGGAAATAAGGTCAAAATTAGGAATTGCTTATTATATAAGCTCAGGCAGCGAGGCGAATCCCGACACGGGTTTTCTTTTTACCCAGGCCGGTTTTGACAATAAAAACGTGGAAAAGGGAATTTTAACCATTCTCAAAGAATACAAAAAAATTTCTCAAAAAAGAATTCCTTTAAAGGAATTAAAAAAAGCCAAAGATTATTTAGAGGGAAAAACAACCCTTTTGCTGGAATCTTCAGACGCCCAGGCGTCTTTTTATGCCGGTCAGGAACTCATCGAAAAAGAAATTTTGACCCCGGAAGAAATTTTTGCTAAAATTAACAAAGTTACTCAAGATGACATTTTAAAATTGGCTAAAGAAATTTTTAGACCGGAAAAATTAAATTTAGCCCTCATTGGACCCTTTGAAGACAAAGATAGATTTCAGAGATTATTAAAATTATAGACCCCTATGAACAACAACGAAAAGGTTTTAGATATCTCTTGGGCGACAATTCTAAAAATTTCATTTGCCGCTCTCTTATTCTATCTGCTTTATCAAATCAGGGAAATTTTAATTTTAATTATTTTCGCTCTTATTTTATCACTTTTGTTGAATCCGGTCATTGATTTATTGGAAAGAAAAAAAGTCCCCCGAACATTAGCCGTCATTTCCATTTATCTCGCGGTTTTTGGTCTAATAAGTTTATTTTTTTATTTGATTATCAACTCTTTTGTGCAGGAAATCCAAAAACTTATAGAGTTTCTGCCTCAATATTTTGAAAAAATTTCTCCGCCTTTGAAGGAAATAGGATTTCAGACCTTTGAGAATTTCGAAAGTTTAATCAGCGCCGTTGGCAAGAATTTGGGAAAAATGGGAACCAACGTCTTTAACACCTTGTTTTTAATTTTCGGCGGGATTTTTTCAACATTGTTTGTTTTGACTCTGGCCGTTTTTCTTTCCCTGGAAGAAAAATCATTTGAAAAAACCTTGTCTCTGTTTTTTCCCAAAAAATATGAGGCGTATATTTTTGAGCTTTGGGAGAAGAGTCAAAGGAATATTTCGGGCTGGTTTGGCACGAGGATTATTGCTTGTTTGTTCGTAGGAGTTTTATCTTACTTTGCTTTTTTCCTTTTTAATGCCAACTATTCGTTTTCGTTAGCTTTTTTGGCGGGCATATTGAATTTCGTACCATTCATAGGTCCGATCCTGACGGGCATCTTTATTTTTTTAATTATCTCTTTTGATTCCTTGTCAAAAGCGGTTTTAGCCCTGCTTGCCTTTACCCTTGTGCAGCAGATAGAAAACAACATTTTGACTCCTATTTTAACCAGAAAATTCCTCGGACTTTCTCCGGCTTTGGTTTTGATTTCTCTGGCTGTTGGGGGAAAGCTGGGGGGGATATTGGGCGCAATTTTAGCCGTTCCTCTGGCTGGAATTTTGTTTGAATTTGTAAGGGACTTTTTAGCCAAAAAGAGAGAAGAAGAAGCGATGGTGTTATAGAGAATTATGGCAACTCTTTATATTGTCGCCACCCCCATAGGAAATCTTCACGATATTTCTCTTCGCGCTTTGGAGATATTAAAAATGGTTGATTTAATTCTCTGTGAAGACACGAGGGTAACTAAAAAACTCTTGGACCACTACGGTATTAAAAAACCGCTTCTTAGTTATCATCAGCACTCGGAACTGAAAAAAAGCGAACATATAATTCACTTCTTGAGAGAAGGGAGGGACTTGGCTTTGGTTTCAGATGCCGGCACTCCGGGAATTTCTGACCCGGGAGGGAAATTAGTGGAAGAAGCGATTAAACTGTTAAGCGATAAAGTTAAAATTGTGCCTATTCCCGGGTCTTCGGCAGTAACGGCCGCGGCCTCAATTTCGGGTTTCGCGATGGACAGATTTATATTTATGGGATTTCCGCCGGCAAAAAAGAAAAGAAAAAAATTCTTTGAAGAAGTAATAAATTCAAAATACCCGGTAATTTTCTATGAATCTCCTTATCGCATAATTAAAACTTTAAGAGACCTAAGTTCCTTTAATGCTCATCGGAAAATAGTTGTCTGCCGAGAACTTACAAAAAAATTTGAAACGGTTTATCGGGGGGAAATTGAGGAGGTAATAAAACAAATAGAAAAAGACAAAATAAAAGGAGAATTCGTGATTATTGTAGAAAGATAAATTAAAATTACTAATTGCTTCGTAATTAGTAGATTGACAAAGTTTAAGATGAGATTAAATTAAAAATATGGAAAAATTTCTTGCTAAAATAAATAAAAAATTTATTTTTTTAAAGAATCCTCGAATAAAAATTTTGGGCGTCTTTTTGCTCGTCATTGGTTTTGCAGGAGAAAACTTTCTTCGCTACTTGAGCCACATTTTGGCAAATGGGCTCTTGTTGATTTTTGGGAGAGATATTTCTGGCGCCGGGGCGATTGTTGATAAAATATTTACCTTCAGCGCTCCCATCACGCTTGTTTATATTCCCCTGACCATAATCCTTTGGTTAACGATAAGGGATGGCCTTCAAAAATTGGATTGGGTTTTTACTCCAATTCTTATCGGTATTTTAATAAAAGGCGGAGTATATGGATTAATCAGTATTCGTTATAAAAGCGGTGATTTCTGGGAGCTCTCCCAATACGGTTTACCGATCTTCATCCTATGGCTATTGATTTTGATTTTTTTCATCAGCGCCCTGCTTGGCTTGGAAAGGTGGTTCAGGGACACAACCCAATTTTAAAAAATGAAAAAATTTTATCTTTCAACCGCTCTTCCCTATGTTAACTATGCTCCACATCTTGGATTTGCTTTGGAAATTATTCAAGCCGATGTCATAGCGCGACTCCATCGGATTTTGGGCGAGGACGTTTTTTTCTTGACCGGAACCGATGAAAACAGCTTAAAAAATGTTCGCGCTGCCGCCGAAGAAGGCGTGAGTGTAAAAGAATTGGTTGCTCGGAATGCGGAAAAATTTTATGAATTAAAAAAAATCCTTAACTTATCCTTTGACGATTTTATCCGGACGACGGAAGAGCGGCACAAAAGGGGTTCTCAAAAATTATGGTTGGCTTGCAAAAAAGATATTTATAAAAAAAAATATCGCGGGCTTTATTGCGTTGGGTGTGAAGAATTTTATAAAAAGGACGAGTTGGAAAACGGACTTTGTCCCGAACACAAGACCAAGCCGGAATTGGTGGAAGAGGAAAATTATTTTTTCCGGCTCATCAAATATCAAGAACAACTCAAATCGCTAATTAAAAAAGACGAAATTAGAATTGTTCCCGATACCCGGAAAAATGAAGTTTTAAGTTTTATAAATTCCGGCTTGCAAGATATTTGCATTTCCCGGTCGGCAGAGAGAGCGGGGGGCTGGGGGATTGATGTGCCGGGCGACCCTGGTCAAAAAATCTGGGTTTGGTTTGACGCCCTTTCAAATTATATAAATGCTTTGGGATATTCAAAAAACGGAAAAAAATTTCAGGAATTTTGGCAGAAAAACAAAAAAAAATTGCACACAATAGGCAAAGGAATTATCAGATTCCACGCCATCTATTGGCCGGCAATGCTTCTTTCAGCAAAAATACCCCCGCCCAACGCTATTTTTGTTCATGGTTATTTGACTTCAGGCGGCCGGAAAATGTCAAAAAGTTTGGGAAATATTATTGACCCGTTTGAGTTGGTTAAAAAATACGGTTCGGCAAGCTCACCGCAAGCTGGAACAGACGCCGTAAGATATTTTCTTTTAAGGGAAATTCCTCCGACCGAAGACGGCGATTTTACTTATGAAAAGTTTGAGCAGAGATACAATAGCGATTTGGCAAAGGGGTTGGGAAACTTGGCCGCAAGGGTGATAACCCTTGCTAAAATTTTCAATTTTCAATTTTCAATTTTCAATAAATTTTCAAATTCCAATTTTCAAAAAGTTGTAAAGAAAACTTGGGGAGATTACAGAAAAGCATTGGACGATTTTAAATTTAACGAGGGATTGATTGCGATTTGGGAATTGATTAGTTTTTGCGACCGTTATATTGAAAAAGAAAGACCTTGGGAACAATTAAAACTAAAAACTAAAAAAGAAAAACTGAAAACCATAATTGGCAATTTATTATTTGCCCTAACAAACATTGCTGAGATGCTAAAGCCGTTTTTACCGGAAACATCAGAAAAAATACTTTTGCAAATAAAAAGCAGGAAAAGCGAGCCCTTATTTCCAAGACTATAATCGCTCGGCAAGCCGATTTTCGGGGTCGCTCGCTCGCCCCGGCGTGTCTCGCTCACTGGCGTTAAAGCCCTCGCTCTTCGCCTTCGGCGAAACCATGCCCGCTCGGGCTTTAAAGCCACCCCGAAAACCACTTGCCTCGCTTTAAAACCTTCGGATGGGTAATTGAAAATTAATAATTATGTTATTTGACACCCACGCTCATCTAAATTTTTCCGCTTTCAAAAATGATTTTGATGAAGTTATAAAAAGATGTTTTGAAAACGATATTTTTGTAATTAATGTAGGGACGAAATATGAAACATCAAAAAAAGCGGTAGAAATCGCCCAAAAATATGAAAAAGGAATTTATGCCTCGGTTGGCTTGCACCCGGTTCATTTGGAAGAAAGAAAAATGGACCCGGCTGAATTAGATTTTCAAAATCAATTTAAAACCTCGGCTGAAAAATTTGATTACCAAAAATATAAGGACTTAGCCAAAAATAAAAAAGTGGTGGCGATTGGCGAGACGGGTTTGGATTATTACTGGAAACCAAAAACCAGAAAAAAATTTGAAATTTTCAAAAAAAGGCAAAAAGATGCCTTACTTTTGCAACTGAAATTAGCCGAGGAATTA
>JAGUVE010000066.1 GCA_020063075.1 Parcubacteria group bacterium
CTTGACCCAAAAAAATACGGTATTCTTGTCAGGAATGCTCAAAAATCTGGCCTTTTGCTCCCTGATTTGGATAAAATAGATACAGCCGAAAAGCAAATCTTAATCGCCTGCCAAAAGGCCGAAATTAACCTATCGGAGGAAAAAATCTTAATTTATAAATTTAGAGCTGAGAAGTATCAATAATTATGAAAATTGATTTTCATACCCACAGTTATTATTCAAAGGACGGAATTTTTTCACCAGAAACATTGATAAAAGCAGCGAAAAAAAAAGGTCTGGATGGAATCGCCTTAACCGACCACAATACCGGCCGGGGCTGGGAAGAAGCTCAAGATGCGGCAAAAAAACTGAATGCTTTTTTAGTTCTGGGCGAGGAAATTATAGTTAAAGAGAAGGGAAAAACGCTTGGCGAAATTTTGGGCTACTTTTTAAAGAAAGAGATTAATCCGAGAGGAAAAAACGTTGAAGGAATAATTGATGAGATAAAAAAACAAGGAGGGATTGCAATTATCGCTCATCCTTTTAATTGGCGAAAACCGATTTTCGGACTGGAAAAATATAAAAATTTAGTGGATGGAATTGAGGTTTTTAACGCCAGGTCCCAAACAAAACGAGGAAACAACAGGGCTTTTGACTTTGCAAAAAAAAATAATTTAGCGATAATTGCCGGCAGCGACGCCCATTCAAGTTTTGAAGTTGGCTCCGCCTATATTGAAGCGGAGGCAAATAATCTCGAAGAGTTAAAAGAGGAAATTTTACAAAAAAGAGTAAAAATTTATGGGAAGGAATCCCCTATTTTTGTTCAGGTTTTCGCCACCATCGGGAAAATAATGCATTTCTTTTGGAAGCCAAAATCATAATTTTGCTTATGTGCCGGTTTTCAGCGCCGAGCAAATTCTTTCCAAGGCGGTGAAATTTGCCAGAAAAGCAATTAAAATAAAAAAATAAGTCATTAAAATAAAACTCGGATCAATTGTTCCCGATATCAGGGAAAGCAAAAGTAAAATTATCCTTTCTCCTCGCGATAAAAAACCTCCTTTCAATTCTTTTTCAACCAATCCTTTTTCTTTTGCCGCGGCTTTCGCATATGTTGTGAGGAAAGAACCGAATAAAATTAAAAAAATCCAAACAGAGCCCGGCAATAAAATTTTTGGCAGAGGTAAAAAAAGCAAACCAAATAGCAAAATTCCCTCCACCCAGCGGTCGGCAATTGTATCTAAATAGGCGCCGGTTTTGGTGGAGATATTTTTAGAGCGTGCTACCGCGCCGTCAATGAAATCCAAAAAACCGGCGATTAAAAAAAACAAAATCGCTAAAATTAGTTTTTGCCGGATTATAAAATAAGAAGAAATTATTGCGAAAAAAATAGAAATTAAGGTGTAGTGATTAGGACTAAAAGGCAAAAAAGAAAAAATTTTCGCTATTTTTATTTCAAAACCTTTGAATAAGTGTCTTTTTAAGTCAAGCATAAATTTTTATTTTTGATAAACCTTACCGCCTCTTTTAAATTTTTAAATACCTTATCGGCTTTTGAAAAATTTTGCCGGCGGGAATGTTCGTTAGGTATTGCAAAACAAAAAAGCCCGGCCGATTTTGCCGACTCAACGCCATATTGAGTGTCTTCGACGGCAAGGCATTCTTTTGGTTTCAGTTTCATTTTTTTAGCCGCCAGTAAATAGGTATCGGGATAGGGTTTTCCTCTTTTGACGTCGTCGCCCGCAACAACGGTTGAAAAAAAATTATAAAGGCCGGCATTTTTTAGTTTCATTATAACTATTTTTTTAATGCCTCCCGATGCAACTCCAATCCTGACCTTGTTTTCTTTTAAAAAAAACGATACCGCGTTTTTGGCATATGGCATAAGTTTAACATCGCTGTTTTTGAAAATTTCAATCGCTATTTTTCTTCTTTGTAAGACCAATTTTTCTTTTGAACTCTTTAAGTTATGTTTTTTTATTAATTCGCCGGCGGTTATATCTATTTGCTTTCCAGTATAATCAAAAAATTCTTTTTTTGAGAAATTTAGGCCGAGGGGCTTTAGAACTTTAACCCAAGCCAAGTAGTGCAATTTTTCGGTGTCGACCAAAACTCCGTCTAAATCAAAAATAATTCCCCTAATTATCATAATACTCTCTCCCAAGATGGGTAATCAATTCTTCTCCCATCATCCACCTGATGGTGTTTTTTAATTTAGTTAATTGGATAAAAAGATCGTGTTCCGGATAAAGTCCTTCAGCTACCTGGGGCGATTTGAAATAAAAATTTAGCCATTCTTGAATCCCGTCCAGTCCTGCTCGCTTGGCAAGGTCTAAAAATAAAACCAAGTCCAGCACAATGGGCGCGGCTAAGATGGAATCCCGACAAAGAAAGTTAATTTTTATTTGCATCGGATATCCCAGCCAACCGAATATATCCAGGTTATCCCAGGCCTCTTTATTATCGCCCCTTGGCGGATAATAATTAATTCTTACTTTGTGATGCATTTTGCCGTACAATTCAGGATAAAGGTTGGGTTGCAATATATATTCTAAAACCGATAATTTTGATTTCTCTTTGGTTTTAAATGACAGCGGGTCGTCCAAAACCTCCCCATCCCTATTACCCAAAATATTTGTAGAAAACCATCCGCTAAGCCCAAGCATTCTTGCTTTAAGCCCTGGAGCAATTATCGTTTTCAATAAAGTCTGCCCGGTTTTAAAATCTTTTCCCGTTATTGGCGTTTTGGTTTTTTTTGAGAGATTAACCAAGGCGGGAATATCGGCAGACAGATTAGGAGCCCCGTTTGCGTAAGGGATTCCTTCCTTGATTGCCGCATAGGCGTAGAGCATGCTCGGCGCAATTAACTTAGAATCTTTCTTTAACGCTTCTTCAAAATTCTTTATTGAATTATGAATTTTCTGCCGTTCCATATAGGCTTCCGTGCTCCCGCACCATATCATCACCAAACGCTTACATTTATTTTCTTTCTTGAATCTGCGAATATCTTCTATCAATTGCCCTGCCAATTCCAACTTGTTGCCCGATTTTATAAAATTTCCGTTGAGGTTTCGGACATAACTTCTATCAAATGCCCCTCTAATCGGTTTTATTTTTTCTAATTCCGGTTTAAGTTTTTCGAGCAAATTTATATCCAAGACACCGGCTTTTTTTGCGGATTCATAGCAGTCGTCTTTAAAAATATCCCAACCGCCGAAAACAAGGTCCTTTAAGTCTGCCAAAGGAACAAAGTTTTTGATTAATGGCGTTCTTTTCTCCGTCCGCGGCCCTAGCCGAATGGTCTGCATTTGGGTAATTGAGCCAATCGGCTTTCCAATGCCACTTCTTATCGCAAGCACTCCTGCTATAAATGTAGTTGCGACCGCGCCCAATCCCGGAAGCAAGACCCCAAGTTTTCCTTCGGGCGCTCTAATTTTTAGCGGTTTTGACATATTTATTTAATTAGTTTAATATAATTTTAATCCTCTTATTTTACTGTATAGGAAACTGAAAGTTTCCTGTAAGGCAGTCAAAATTTCTTTCAGAAATTTTGACTATGTGCCCGACTTAAACTATTTTACCAATGTAAAATAGTTTGTCAACCCCCCACCACTTTAAGCGGACTATTGAAGGATACCAAACTTTGTATTTTAGTTAGAACCTATTAAAACCTTTTTTGGCAACTCGTATAAAGTGGTGGGGGGGTCAAGCCCCGTTATTATGCTGCCTTTTGACCGCCTTAAAAAATTAAATACAAAAGATAGTCTTTGGATATATATTTTAACCCTTCTGAAAAAGGGTGAAATCTATGCCTGGCAGATTCAATCCTCAATTGAAGCAAATTTTGGCTTCAAGCCGGGAAGAATCACCCCCTATCGGGTTCTTTACCGACTGGAAAAAGCGAATTTTGTCAAAAGCGGACTAAAAGAAAGACGACGAATTTATAAGATTACAAAGAAAGGAGAATTCGAGCTAGATAAGGCAAAAGATTTTTATCAGAAAATTTTGAATAATTTAAAATGATTAATCAGGAAATAGCCAAGGCATTGCAAGAGATAGCCGGACTTTTGGAAATAAAAGGAGTGGCTTTTAAACCCCGGGCTTATAGAAAGGCGGCTTATGCTATTGAGAATTTTCCGGACGACATTGCGCTGATTTATAAAAAGGATGGCATCTCGGGCTTGAAAAAAATCCCGGGCATCGGAAAAAGCATAGCTTTGAAAATTGAAGAATATTTAAAAAAAAGGAAAATTAAATATTACGATGACTTAAAAGAGGAAACGGCCATTCGCCAAATCGTGACCCATTATTTTGAAACAAAAGGCATTAATTTGGAACAGCTTAAGTTAGCGGCTAAAAAGAAAAAAATTATTTATTCAAGATTCACGAAACCGGCAAAACAGCTTTTGGATTTGGCGGGTTCGGTGGAAAAAGCAAAAGAAGC
>JAGUVE010000052.1 GCA_020063075.1 Parcubacteria group bacterium
AAAAAAAAGATTTTTGTTGCTGTCGTTATTGGTGTTATCTTTCTGATTGGGGGACACTTGGTATTATCTGAGAGTGCTTTCCCTGATTGGATAAAGATAGTAGGAGGAGAAAAGGTATTAGACATTAAGAAGATGGAGAAGGAGTTTAATCAGCTGCTTAAAAAAGAGAAGGTTGGAATACCGAAGGGAATACCGAAGGAAATTAAAGAAGAAACTCCGGTCATAGAACCTCAGAAGTGCGAGAAAAATCCTTTATGGGAATCTTGCGGGTCTTTGATAGGACGTCTTGATCCAAACGAACGCCCCGAAGAAATTTGCGATATCTTCTGGAAGGCCGATGGCCTTATGATAGAAGGGAAGTGGGATGAGGCAAGGGTTCTTCTGGAAAAAAGTGTGGTTCAATTTCCAGAAAGTCGGCACCTCCACAAATTGTTGGCTGAGGTATATTGGCACTTTTATGATGGTGAAGATCCATCTATATTAGAACAGGCGATAAAAGAAGCAGAGCGAGCTGTAAGTATTGGTAGGTCTTTTGGTACGGCTGATTATCTTCCTACTGATTTACTTTCTAGGTTTTATGCTGAGCGATTTTTAGCCCAAGAAAGATACGATGAAGTCTTGCTTTTGCCCCCAGTAGATATTACCTTTATGCATTTTTATCGTGGTGTTGCTTTAGAAAAACTGAATCGTCTGGATGAAGCTAAATCTGAATACGCTAAGTTTAAAGAAGGGTGGGGAGAACCGTTGGTTCCTATGCCAAAACGTTTTAAGATTCCAGGGAGTAAACTCCAGAAAGAGATGAATTTTCGTTTTAAGGGAGAGGAAGAGGGTGAAACGAGAATCCAGGCCACGATTGCCATTTCTGATGCCCAGTCCATAAAAGGTCTTTCCTATTTGATTTACGGAGAGGCTCGTGGTGAAACTCTCGGAGGGATGCGTGCAGTGGGCTGGGTAGTTCGGAGCCGCGTCCTCCGGGGGTCTATAGGTCCTTCTTCTTGTCGGCTTTATGTAAATAATACCGGTTCTACTTTGGCTGACCAATATAAATCAGTGATGTGTCAAAGTAGCCAGTTTGATGGAAGGTGCCGAGAGTGGTGTGAAGACCCAAATACAACGAAATGCACTAATAATACCAGTACATTAAACACCGCTTTCTGGGTTTATAATGGCTATGACCCGGATCCTGTGTCAGGACATTGCCCGGGTGGAATTACTTATTGGGATGGGAGCTATTGTGCCGACCGTACTGGCTGTTATGGTTATAAGGACACTTATAGATTGGCTGGTCCTGTCCTCAATTATGGTACAAGTACGAGTTGTCTCTCCCCTCACCCTGGTCTCGGTTGTGCTAATAGCGTTGGAAAGACATGTGGCAACGGTGGCTCAGATAACTGCTTTTATCCCTATCCTCTATATTGCGTAGGTTCTGGCTGTGTAACCCATAGCGGTTCGCTTTCGTATCAGGGTCGCTCGTGGTATTCTCCTTACTTTTATAGCTCGGTTACTGGCTACCACAAAGGACACTTGGAGGGTCCTGAAAGTACCTATAACTCGGTGGATTTTGACCTTTATCTGTGGAAGTGGATTAATAGTAGCTGGCAACTCGTTGCCAGGTCAGAGCGTTATGGCTCGGTAGAAGACATCAACTACTATGGCACTCTCGGCTATTATATATGGGGTGTTTACTCCTATACCGGCAGTGGCAGCTTCTGGCTCTATACTTCACGACCGCAATAGGGTACGATTTCGCGGAGAGGGTTTTGTATCCGGTACCGAAAACGGCGTTGATAAACTAAAAATAGATACTATTTAGTATCTATTTTTTGGTTGTCTTCCATTTTTGGAAGTTGCTTTTATTTTGCGCCGGAGGCGTGGTAAATTGGAAGTAAGTGAGAAAAAGGTAGTGATGTTGGGCAAACATTGTCTTACTGGGCGTTGACTTTAATTTTAATATCTGTTAAGATATGCCGTGAGCGCCTAGCGCTTTATTATTTTGAGTATGTGTCCTACAATCCGTCAATTAATAAAAAAGGGTAGAAAGAGAATTAAAAGGCGAACTAAGATGCCGGCTCTTAAATTTGGTTTTAATCCCGTGAAGAACAGACCGGCTGATTTTCTTTCACCACTTAAAAGAGGTGTCTGTTTAAAGGTTTTCACGAGCACACCCAAAAAACCGAATTCTGGGTTGCGAAAAGTAGCGAGGGTTCGCCTGACTAACGGTATGGAAGTTACGGCCTATATTCCCGGAATCGGACATAATCTGCAGGAGCACGCGATTGTTTTAATCAGGGGAGGGAGGGTAAAGGATTTGCCGGGGGTAAGATACCATGTGGTCAGGGGAGTGCTGGATACGGGAGGCGTTGAGGGAAGAAAACAAGAGAGGTCAAAGTACGGGGTAAAGCGAGAAATTAAAAAGTAAAAAATTAAAATTTTTAGTTTTTAGTTTTTGTTTTTAGCTTTTCATTTTAACTTTTTAATTTGGAACATGAGACGCAAGAAAAAAGAAAAAAGAACTATTTTGCCCGACTTGGTTTACAGCAATCTTATTTTAGCCAAATTCATCAATCAGGTGATGAGAAAAGGGAAAAAGGAAGTGTCAAGAAAGATTGTTTACGGCGCTCTGGCCGCCGTTAAAGAAAAAACAAAAAAAGAACCTTTGGAGGTTTTTGAGCAGGCTATTAAAAATGCAACCCCGCTTCTTGAAGTCAGGCCAAAGAGAATTGGCGGAGCGACCTATCAAGTCCCAATGCAGGTTCCCCAAGAAAGGGCATTGACCTTAGCCATTCGCTGGCTCATTAAGACGGCAAAGTCGCGAAAGGGAAAACCGATGAGAGAGAAATTAGCTGAGGAATTGATTAACGCCGCCAATAATACCGGAGCCGCGATAAAAAAGAAAGAAGATACTCATCGCATGGCTGAAGCCAATCGGGCTTTTGCTCATTTTGCGTGGTGAGGCGCTTGGCAAAAAGTTTTCAAAGTACCGACCCTTCCCGACCCAGCGTGTCGGGAGGGTCTAATTTCTCGGCGGCTGACTCGCCTTCGGCGGGACCGTGCTCAGCCGCCTCCGAAGTTTACTTTGAAAACTTGTTGCCTCGCTTATTGAAAATTTATGCGGAATTACCCCATAGAAAAATATAGAAATATCGGAATTATTGCTCACATTGACGCCGGTAAGACCACCACTACCGAGCGGATTTTGTTTTATACCGGAATTACTCACAAAATAGGGGATATTGATGAAGGAACAACAGTTATGGACTGGATGGTTCAGGAAAGAGAAAGGGGGATTACAATTACGGCTGCCGCCACTACTTCTTTTTGGACGCCAATGGGTCTGGAAAGAAAAAAAGAGCAGGAATATAGGATAAATATTATTGATACCCCGGGCCATATTGACTTTACGGCCGAAGTCCAGAGGTCCTTAAGA
Organism: Parcubacteria group bacterium; assembly: GCA_020063075.1. Classification (GTDB taxonomy): domain Bacteria; phylum Patescibacteriota; class Minisyncoccia; order Minisyncoccales; family JAGUVE01; genus JAGUVE01. Next base: position 3,428 of record JAGUVE010000052.1, read on the forward strand.
GTGTTGGACGGAGCAATAGTTATTTTTGACGGGGTATCGGGGGTTGAGCCCCAGTCAGAAACGGTCTGGCGCCAGGCGGACAAATTCAATGTTCCCCGAATTTGCTTTATAAATAAATTAGACAGAATGGGCGCTTCTTTTGAAAGAAGCTTGGAATCGATTTGTCAAAAATTATCGCCAAACGCGATACCGCTTCAAATCCCGATTGGAATTGAAAGTACGTTTAAGGGAGTCCTTGATTTATTGACAATGAAAGCGCTGTATTTTGAAGGCGACATGGGCGAGAAAGTTGTTGTGAAAGAAGTTCCCGCCGAATTATTGGAAAATGCGAAAAAAGAAAGAGGAAAATTGCTTGAAAAGATTGCGGCTGAGGATGAAAAACTTTTGGAAAAATATTTAGCAAAGGAAGAAATTGCGACTGACGACCTAAGAAGGGTCTTAAGAAAGGCGACGATATCCTATAAACTGATTCCAGTATTTTGCGGTTCCTCTTTAAAAAATATGGGAACCCAGCCGCTTTTGGACGGAGTTTGTTATTATCTGCCAAGCCCGATTGACCTCCCTTCAATAAAAGGAACTGACCCAAAAACGGGAAAAGAAGCGGAAAGAAAGACGGACGATAAAGAGCCCTTTGCCGCCTTGGCTTTTAAAGTGGCGGCCGACCCTTATGTGGGAACGTTGACCTACTTTCGTGCTTACTCCGGAAAGCTGAGCCGGGGGTCTTATTTGTTGAACACGACCACCGGGGAAAGAGAAAGAATCGGCCGCATTTTAAGAATGCATGCCAATACCAAAGAAGAAATTCAGGAAGTTTTTGCCGGCGACATTGCGGCCACCGTTGGGCTGAAATCAACTTTAACCGGCCACACTTTATGCGATGAAAACAACCCCATTGTTTTGGAAAAAATTAGTTTCCCCGAGCCCGTAATTTCAATCAGGATTGAGCCGAAAACAAAAGCTGACCAAGAAAAAATGAGTTTGTCTCTGAGGAAATTAGCCGAAGAAGACCCGACTTTTAGAATGAAGACGGACCTGGAAACCGGGGAAACAATTATTTCCGGCATGGGAGAACTTCATTTGGAAATAATTACCGACCGGATGAAAAGAGAATTCAAGGTGGAGGCGAATGTCGGCAGGCCTCAGGTTGCCTACAAAGAGACAATAAAAGAAAAAGCCGAAGCCGAAGGGAAATATATTCGGCAATCGGGCGGCCGGGGTCAATATGGTCATGTTTGGCTGCGGCTTGAACCGAAAAAGAGAGGCGAGGGCTTTGAATTTATTGATGAAATTAAAGGCGGAATTATTCCCAGAGAATTTATTCCGGCCGTTGGAAAAGGAGTTAAAGAAGCCACCGAAAAAGGTGTTGTTGCCGGATATCCGATGGTTGATTTGTCGGCCGCTCTCTACGACGGTTCTTTTCACGAAGTCGATTCTTCGGAATTCGCTTTTAAAATTGCGGGCTCCATGGCTTTTCAGGCAGCGGCAAAAAGAGCAAAGCCGGTTTTGTTGGAACCCATTATGAAGCTGGAAGTCATTGTCCCGGGAGATTTTTTTGGCGATGTCATTGGCGACTTATCTGCAAGAAGAGGAAGAATTGAGGAAACAAAAGACAGAATAAACATGAAAGTCATAGATACCAAAGTTCCTTTGGCTGAAATGTTTGGTTATGCTACCGCCTTGCGCTCTCTGACCGAAGGCAGAGGAATTTTTACTATGGAATTTGACCACCGTGAAGAAGTCCCGGCCAACATCGCCCAAGAAATAGTTGAGGGGAAGAGGAGGTAAAGGGAGATACTATTGACTTGTTCTGAGGTTTCTGATTAACTATAATTTACAGCAGCCCTACAACGGGGCTTGCCCAGTAGTGAAATTTCGACAGGTTTTTCTTTTAGAAAAACTTATAATCGCGATGCGAATCGAAATTCTACTACGGGGTTCGGCACCGTAAGTGTTTTGCGGAGCAAAACACTTGTCCAAATTCTACTACTGGGCTTGACTAATATTTAAAGGTTAATAAAATAAATAATATAAAATAAATTATTGAAACCTGAAACTTAAAACCTGAAACCCCTAAAATAAGTTTCATGTTCCCTGTTTCATGTTTCATGAAAAATTATGGCAGAAAAAGAAAAATTTGTCAGGGGGAAACCCCACGTTAATATAGGAACAATTGGTCACGTTGCCCATGGCAAAAGCACTACCACCGCTGCTATTACCCATATTATGAAATTAAAGGGTTTAGCGGCAAGGGAATGGTCGATTGATGATATAAACGCCGCTCCTGAAGAAAAAGCCAGGGGTTTAACGATTACCATTACCCATTGTGAATATGAAACCGAAAAAAGGCATTACGCTCACATTGATTGCCCGGGCCACGCCGACTATGTCAAAAACATGATTACCGGCGCCGCCCAAATGGATGGGGGAATTTTGGTTGTTTCAGCCGTGGACGGTCCTATGCCTCAAACAAGAGAGCATATTTTATTAGCCGGACAAGTTGGATTGCCCGCCATAGTCGTCTTTTTAAATAAATGCGACGCGGTTGACGACCCTGAAATTATTAATTTGGTTGAATCAGAGGTAAGAGAACTTTTAAAAAAATACGGCTATCCCGGAGACAAAATTCCGGTAATCAGAGGGTCAGCCCTAAAAGCCCTCCAGGCAAAATCAATTGAAGATGAGGCGGTTAAACCCATTATTGAATTAATGAAAGCGGTTGATGAATATGTTCCAGAGCCAATTCGCGAGATTGATAAACCCTTTTTAATGGCGATTGAAGATGTTTTCTCAATTGCCGGCAGAGGAACGGTAGCCACCGGAAGGGTTGAGAGAGGGATAGTTAAGGCAAACGAAGATGTGGAGTTAATTGGTTTAAAGCCGACAACAAAGACAACCGTGGTAAGCATTGAAATGTTTCAGAAGATACTCGACGATGGCAGGGCCGGAGACAACGTTGGGATTCTTCTCCGCGGTTTGAAAAAAGAAGACGTAGAGAGAGGCCAAGTTTTGGCGAAACCAGGAAGCATTACTCCTCACACCGAATTTGAGGGAGAGGTTTATGTTTTAACCAAAGAAGAAGGAGGAAGGCATACCCCGTTTTTCACCGGTTACAAGCCCCAGTTTTATTTCAGAACCACCGATGTAACCGGGGATGTCGCTTTGTCAGAAGGCAC
>JAGUVE010000021.1 GCA_020063075.1 Parcubacteria group bacterium
ACGGGGAAAATCGGTCGAGAACAGTTCTCGACCGATTTGGAGGCGGAGGAGGGAATTCTTAATCTCAATAAACTATAAAGTTTTCCTCGTTCCTTATTTTCAAAACTCAAAAAGATTTCTTTGCCTTCGGACGCTTCATAGTCCTCCCTAAAAAGTTTAATTTTTTCTTTTGGGCTGTATTCGCTTTTTATTTCCCGGCACCTGATACATTTGCATTTCCAACCTTCTTTTTCCATCTCTTTTTGGATGAGTTGCCTTAAATTAGAAATTTTAGCTCCGCCTGTCATAACAAATGGAGAGGGAATATCTCTTGTTATTCTTTGAATCCTGACATAGCGGGGAATTTTCTTTTTGATTTTTTTAATCAAGCCGAGCAATTTTTCTTTTGAATAAGGATTGTATTTTCCTTCTTTCCACCAGCGATAAAGCGGCGCTTCTTTTAATACGGCGCAGGGATAAATTTTCAAATAATCCGGCTGAAAACCGGGATTTTTAAAAAGTTCTTCAAACGTTTTCTCGTCTCTTTTTAAATCGGACCCCGGCAAATTCGGCATCATTTGATAGCAAACCTTAAAACCCGCGTCCTTTAAAATCCTTGTAGCTAAAATCGTTTCTTTTATTGTATGGCCCCTTTCAACTAGCTTTAAAACGTCATCAGACAGGGTTTGAACGCCCAATTCCACCCTCGTTATTCCCAAATCCCTCAGCAGTTTTATTTCTTCCTCATTTATAAAATCCGGCCTCGTTTCAATTGAAATGCCAATAATCCTATGTTTCGCTTTTTCATTTGACTTTTGGGCTTCTTTTAAATTTTTACTTGTTTTTTGATTGCAGGCGTCAAAGCACCTTTTGATAAACCATTTTTGATATTTCTTGGGATAATATGACCATGTTCCGCCGATGAGCCGCAAATCAATTTTATCCGTCGGATGCCCTTCCTCGTTTAACATCTCAAGCCGCGATTTCACCTGCAAGTAAGGGTCGTAATTCAGTTTTTTTGCCCTTTCTACCGCCGGTTCGCCGGATAAATAACTTTTTGGAATTCCCTTTTCAATTGGGCAATAAATGCATTTGCCGGGGCAGGGATAGGGTTTTGTCAAAACCGAAACATTGACGATTCCGGAAAGAGAGCGAATTGGCCTTGTTTTTAGCAAGATCCTGATTTTCGCGTCCAACCGGTTATTATACGGGGTTTTATTTTCAAAAAAATTATGATAAGCTTTGAGCAGTTCAATGTTGCTCGGGAGCGGAATTTTATATTTTTTTGACACCTTTCTTTTAAAAAAAGCCAAATCAGCTGGTGTCTTAATTCGGCTTTTCAGCAATTCATTTATTATTGTTTTAAAATCGGCCATGGATAAAGAATATGCCAAATACCTGTTAGAAAAGACCAAAGATGATTATAACCTGATTGCCGAGGACTTTTCAAGAACAAGGTATTTTTTGTCAGACGACATAAAAAACTTAGCGGCATATGCCGTACCGGGAGAAAAAGTATTGGATTCCGGCTGCGGAAACGGCAGATTGTTTGATGCCCTAAAGAATAAAAATATAGATTATTTTGGAGTTGATATTTCCGAGAGATTAGTCGCCATTGCTAAAGAGAGGCATCTTCACCCCGACGAAGTCGGGGCAAGAGAAAAATTCCTGGTTGGCGACTCTCTAAATCTTCCTTTGTCCCCAAACCTTTTTGGCTCAGTGTTTTCTCTTTCGGTTTTGCATCATATTCCTTCTTCAGAGTTTCGGCTTCAATACCTGACAGAAACAAAAAGGGTTTTGAAGCAAAAAGGAATCCTGGTTTTAAGGGTCTGGGATTTTTGGAAGAGAAAAGGAGGCCTAAAATTAATTTTAAAATATGGTTTTTTAAAATTAGTTGGAGGAACAACCCTCCGGCAGGCTCAGGGTTGCCCTGAGATTTACCGGAGGGCAAAATTGGACTTCGGCGACGTTTTTTTACCCTGGAAAAATTCAAAAGGAGAGTCCTTAGCCGAGCGTTATTTTCATTGTTTTACCAAAAGAGAGCTGGAAAATTTAGTCAAAGAAGCCGGATTTAAAATAAAAAAAAGCTGGCGGGCCGGTTTTGGCAAAGAAAGCAATATTTATTTAATTGCCGCAAAGCAGTAAGCAGGAAATTTGCGCCTGTAGTTCAATGGATAGAACGTTGGCCTCCGAAGCCAAAGATTACTGGTTCGAGTCCAGTCAGGCGCACTTTTAGAAAAGTGGCTCTTGACAATAATTTTTATTTCAATAAACTTTTAAACTGAGGGGGTGCGAGATTCATTCTCTAAGGACACGGTTTTTAACGAAGGAGGTTGAAAGGAGCTCCCTGGCTAGGTCCGAAACCAGCTTTAAGGGTTAAGACCGAGTTTGTTATGGACTGAACCCCCTCACCAAAAAAGGGAATTTACTTCCCTTTTTTAGTTTGTTAAAATAAGTAAATAATTATAAAGGTCGAAATGAACTATCGCCCCCCCCAAAAAAAACGTAGAGGGGGGGCGGGATAAGCGACTTCGCTTTGTAATAATACTATGCCAGAAGAAATTATTGAGGAGGGAAAATTAATCGGCAAAGTCACGCATTATTTCTCAAAAATCGGGGTGGCGGTAATTGAACTGTCCGCTGTTTTAAAAGCGGGCGATACCATCAGGATTATTGGCGGTGAAACCGATTTTGA
>JAGUVE010000003.1 GCA_020063075.1 Parcubacteria group bacterium
AATTTCTGAATTTTTCAAATTCCGAAATAAAGAATCATTAAAAGGAGAAATAACCTTTCCTTTTTTAATGTAAAATTCAACTGTTTTTTTGGCTAACTCGCAATAAAGATGAGGCATATCTATCTCTATGACAAAATTTGCAAGTCCAATTTTTGGGTTTTTGGTTCCAAAACCGCGAAAGTTGGCCTGTAATAAAGACCGGCGATGTTTCCGGGGTTAATCATTTTTGTCTGGCCGATTTTTTCCTCCCAGGGTTTATGTGTGTGGCCGCAGAATACGAAATCATATTCCTGACTTTGGGCTAATTCTTTTGCTATTTCTGGCAGGTGGGAAAATGCGATTTTTTTATTTTCTACCGCGAGCTTGCCGATATTTTGCCAAATTTTTGCATTTGAAAATTTTTGCGCATTAAGATTTTTCAGATAATCTCCATCAGCGTTGCCCAAAGAAAGATAAAATTTTCCTGAAAAATTATTTAAGATTTCTTCAAGAGTTGATAAAGAACAAATGTCGCCGCAGTGAATTACTGCCTCAATTTTTTCTTTTTTAATGAAAGAAAGCGCTTTTTCCAGATTAGCCAAGTTGTCGTGGCTGTCGGAAATTATTGCTATTTTCATATTCTTAAATTAAAGCTCAATCTTTGAATCATCAAAGGCGGCGGTTGTATTTTTGAAGATGGTTTTGGCAATTCTTTCGGCTTCTTTTCTCTCCTTTTTGGTTGCGTAAACGCCGGAATCAAAATGAGTTAAAATCAGTTTTTTTACTCCTGACTCTCTGGCGGTTTTTGCGGCATCTTCCGGAGTTAAATGGGGCCATTCTTTGCTTGACTGGCCGGATTTTAAAGAACACTCTGCGATAAGTAAATCAACATTTTTGGCTAATTCCCTAAGGTTTTCGCAAACGCCCGTATCTGTGCAATAAGCAATTTTCTTATTCTCCACTTCAAATCTATACCCCAGACAGAGAGAAGAATGAACTAAAAACTTTGCCTCAACTAAAAAGGGGAGCGAATATTTTCCTTCGGAAATCTCCTGAATTTTGACTTTAAAGGGCAGACTGGCAAGGGGAACCGTAAACGGCTGATTTATTAAACGTTTTAAAATTGAATTTGTGCCTTTTCTGCCATAAACATTCAGTCCCGCTTTAAAATTGAATTTGGTTAAAATATGCACTCCAACGATATGGTCTAAATGAAAGTGGCTCAGGAAAAGGAAAGCGGGCTTCTTTCCGGTAATATATTTATCTAATTTATATATGCCGTTCCCGGCGTCCAAAATAATAGAATATTTTTTTGTTTCAAGCAGAGTGCAAATTGTATTTCCGGTTTTGGTATCATACCAGCCATTTGTCCCAAGAAAAATAATTTTCATAACATTTTCATCTCAAATTTTCACTCCTCGTTGACGGAGTTCTTTTAATTTCTTTTTTGAGCATTCGTCGCATCTGAATTCCGGTTCTTTGTCCTTTAGCCGGTCATAATTGGCGCTTTTCACTACCCTGAAACCCTTGCATATCTTCCCGCACTCAACGCATTTTATATTATCTTTTATTTCCCAGAGGGGAACTAAAAACGTTTCTTTGAAAATCCATTTATCAACCCAAAAAAATATCACGCCGCCGATCAGGTTAGCTACGGCCGCCGCCGCCCACTTATTCAATGCCGCCAGCCAAATCAAGACAATGCTCAAAATCGGCGTACTCAATTGCCATCTAAAAAGATAAAAAATAAATTTTTTGACAAAATCCTTCATATTTAAATTTATTTATTTTAGCGATATTTTTGAGGTAAAGCAATACCTTTTTAAACATTATTGCAATTTAAAGTTGGCGACTAAATAGCCGACGCCAAAGGGGCCCTCGTAAGATAAAATCTCTGGCTGCCAATTCATTTTTGATGCCTCTAAAATTCCCAATAAAAAACAGAAAGAACGGAGGCCGCATTCCGCGGCTTCAGGATACAAATCGTCTAATTTTAATATTTTTTTGATATCTTTTTTTTGCAGCGCTTCAATTAAATCCTTATCAAATTTTGGGCCGTCGGGATTAAAACCATAGGGACCGTCTGATTTCAAACAATGCGACAGATCTCCGGAAGCGATAATCGCGAATTTTGAATTTTGAATTTTGATGGTTCGACCTCGCTCACCATCAATCCTGAGCGTAGTCGAAGGATTGAATTTTGAATTATACACTTTCTTGCCCTCCTCATAATAAAATCGCGGCGATTCTAAACCAATAAGAATTGATTGAATTTCGCCCTTGAATCCTTGAGCAAGAAAGCGTAACGGAACATTAAACCCCCAGTCGGGGTGGGGAGAAGAGATTATAATTGCGTCGGGCTCAGCCCCGCTCAATTTCTTTCCTAAAAATTCTAAATTCTCAATGGTCTTTTTGACTTGTTTTCTGTCTTCTTTAGAGCCAACCGAAGGCAAAATTATGGGGGGATGGGGAGAAATGCAAGCGAATTTAAGCATAATTATTTAATTACTTAGTTAACGAGTTAGGGGTCAAATTCGTTAATCCGTTAATCCGTTAATTCGTTAATCAATAATATCTAATTTAAAATTGCATTTTTGACATTTTCCATTTTTATCATAACGTTGAATAGCGTAATTTGTTCTGTCAATAACCAGAGCCCTGCAGTGAGGACAAAATGTGTCTTCCGAAGGAATCCCCGGCATATTTCCGGTATAAACATATTTCAATCCGGTTTCTTTGCCGATTTTCCATGCCTTTTCCAGGGTTTCAAAAGGGGTATCGGGCAGGTGCCGCAGTTTCCAGGAAATTGCTCCGGAAAACCGGGTAACGTGCCACGGGGTCTCCGGCCCCAACTCTTTATAAATAAATTCTGCAATTCCCCTAAACGTTTCTTCGGAATCGCTTAATGTCGGTATTACTAAAGTCGTGATTTCAACCCAGACACCGGATTTTTTCATGATTTTTGCCGTATTCAGTACGGGCTGGAGCCGGGCGCCGCAATTTTTCCGATAAAATTCTTCGGAAAAACCCTTAATATCAATGTTATTGGCATCCAGATGGGGGATAACTAGCTTGGCCGAGTCCTCGGTCATAAACCCATTGGAAACCCAGACATTTTTCAGACCCCTTTTTTTTGCGATTTTCATTGCGTCCAAAGCAAATTCCAAAAATATTGTCGGTTCGGTGTAAGTATAAGAGATTGAGGGGCAATTATGTCGGATTGCTTCATTGACAATTTCTTTGGGAAGCATTTCTCTGCCTTCGAGAATAATTTTTTTCTTAAATTCAGTGTGAGGAACATTCAGGGCTTGCGAAATATCCCAATTCTGGCAATTTTTGCAGGCAAAGTTACAGCCAGCGGTTGAAAAAGAGTATGACCGGCTGCCGGGTAAAAAATGGAAAAGCGGTTTTTTTTCGATTGGGTCAGTGTTGGCGGCAATAACTCTTCCGTAATTTAAGGCATATAATTTGCCGTCGATGTTTTCTCTGACGCCGCAAACCCCTCTTTTTCCCGGCAAAACAACGCAATAATGCGCGCAATTTAAACACTGCGTTTTTTTATTTTCTATTTTTTTATATAAATAGACTTCTCTCATTATTCATTATTATGTCTCATCACTTTTATAATTTTTCCCTTAACTATATCGCTAATATTAGTAGGCAATTCTTGGCTTTGGTTTTTGCTAGAAATAATTAAATTTCCACCAATATGAAGCAAGTTGGTAGGTAATTTTTTGATTTTGCTTTTATCAATATCTAAATAGCGGTAAATATGAGTTAAGGTAGCAGGTAGTTCGGTGATATGCGTGTTGCCAGCGAGATGTAAAGCCCCAACAATGTGAGTTAATTTGGGTGGCAGTTCTCTGATTTGGCTTTCACAAATCAAATTGCCCCAAAAAACAATTGTTGTTTTGTTTAATTCATTTATATTCAAAGCTACTTGCTTCGGCCGACAGTTAAATATATCAGCTAAATCTTTACGATTGTCTCTTTGTTTTTTAATTTCTTCAATCCTCGGGTCATTTTGAAGGCCGAACCCCTCTATTTTTGAGTCAATCTCATAAAGAAATTTAAGCTCGTTCAAAGTAAGTTTTTCTCCTTTTTTCTGCTTATTGTCTATTTCAGTAAGCAACTTCATATCAGCTGTTTTCTTTTTATATTTTTCTTTATCGGGAAACTCTTCCAGTTTTTTCTCAAGAACATCCGCAATATAAGGGTCAAGATTTTGTCCTTTTGCTATCCCGTGAATCGCCGCAATTTCACCTTCCTTTATTTCGATACCGGCTCGTGGCTTGCTTGGTTCGCCGTTTTTGTCGTGGGAAGAATAAATCCAGAAATCGCTATTTGTAAGATAGGTTTTTGCCGTGGGCTCTGACGCTATGCACCAACCGGTAAAATGCCCCCTCAAAGATTCTGCCAATGTTTTTGGATCGGATCCTTTTTCGTATTTTACCCACCGCCCCTTGGTTGTTTTTAGCAATTCGTCATTTGTTTCTGACGGAGTGGATTTATCAATAAAGTAGCCGTAAATCTTACCAAAATTTTCTCCCTGAATTAGTTTTTCCAATTCGGGGTTGTTTTCGGCTAATGATGTGCTTTCTCCCTTCGCTTTTTTGGCAATGACATCTATTGTATAAGCCAATGCTTCGTAGTTTAATTCCGGAAAGGGATTGACCGTGTGTTTATCGCGCAAGCCAAAATCTTTTTTTTTCTATCGTAGCTTGAGAATTTAACCATGTTGCGTAAAGCCCAGTATTTAGCCCACATAGGATAATTAGCCTCAGAAGAAGTAAGATAATTGACCCAGTTATCCAAACTGGATTTTTGGTCGCTGATAATTTGTTCTGCAAATTGTTTTTTTCTTTCGGGCGTAATTTCAATGTTTCCTTCTCCTCGTTCGCGGGCCAATCGACGCTGATTTTCAAAATAACTTTCTGGAATATATTCGGATTTGATGACATATTTGTTGTGAAAAGTGTTCCGAATGTGATACATTGCTTCAGGGTCGTCGCGATGGCGCCCGTGAAAACTTTCTACGGATTTGAGCCAAGTATCAATTGGGTTTGCTTCTTTTTTTGAGGAAAATTCGTGTGAAAGTTTAACTTGCTCTGATTTACCTATATCCGGATACCTTTTGTTTAGAAATTCTCCTCCTGAAAATTTTTCTCCCATAATTTATTATCCAGAGGTCTTTCCTCTAATAGCTTCCCGATTGAATTTTAGCATAAAATAGGGTATGATTAAATATAAAAACAATATAAATTGACAAAAAACTAATGAAACAACGACTATTTATAGCTATTAATCTACCGGAAGCCACTAAAAAACAATTAGTTAATATTCAACCGCGCTGGCCCGAATTGCCGGTTAGATGGATAAAACCGGAAAACTTGCACATTACCTTGGTCTTTTTGAGTTATATTTCTAATGATGACTTGCTGAAAGTTTTGGAAACCATTAAAGGGGTCGTCCTCAAACATAGCTCCTTTTCAATAAATTTAACTAAAATTTGCTATGGTCCCCCAAAAAAAATGCCGCCGAGATTGGTTTGGGTTGAAGGAAAAAAATCGGAAGAGTTAGGAAAATTACAAAAGGAACTGGAAAATTCTCTTTTTTCGGTTTCAATTAAAGGGGCAGGGGAGCCAGAAAATAGATCCTATATTCCCCATATTACCTTAGGAAGAATTAGGGCTTTGGAGTTTAGACAGATTGAGCCTGAAGACAGGCCGGAAATTAATGAAGAAATTTCTTTGAGTTTTGAAGTTAATTCAATTGAGGTAATGGAAAGTAATCTCAAACATGGCGGCGCTGAATATACTATATTAGAGTCAGTTCCGCTCAAAGTATAAAATTTGTATTTTCAGATACTTATTAATTTTTTAATGTTTAAAAATTAGAACATTAAAAATTGTTTAAAAATTCAAAATGAGAATTCATTTTGTGGGTATCGGCGGCATCGGCGTTTCATCTTTAGCCAAATATTATTTAGCAAACGGACACAAAGTCAGCGGCTCTGATTTAGCTTCTTCTGAAATTACCGCCGTTTTAAAAAAAGCAGGGGCTAAAATTTTTGTCGGCAAGCATAAAACTAAAAATATTCCTAAAAATGTTAATTTGGTTATTTATAGTCCGGCCGTCCGGGAAGATAATCTAGAATTGAAAGCGGCATTCAAAATTCAAAATTCAAAATTAAAAATTAAAATACAGAGTTATCCTCAGGCCCTGGGAGAACTGACAAAAAACTATTTCACTAACTATTTCACTATCGCGATTTGCGGCAGTCACGGGAAAAGCACCGTTACGGCAATGCTTGGCTTAATTTTAACAAAAGCGGGTTTTAGTCCGACGGTTATCGTCGGCACAAAAGTAAGAGAGTTCGGGGACTCAAATTTCAGAATGGGAAAGGGCCCGTATTTGGTTGTTGAGGCCGACGAACATTTTTCTTCTTTTTTGAATTATTGGCCCAAAATCGTTGTTTTGACCAATTTAGAGGCAGACCATTTAGATTATTATAGGAATTTCAAGAATTATATTTTAGCTTTTAAAAAATTTATTTCCCATTTGCCGAAGGACGGAATTTTAGTGGCTAACAAAGACGACAGGAACGTTCTTCGAATGCTAAAATCAAAAATACAACCTAAAACTCAAAGCTATTCATTAAAACAAAGGGAGGCAAAAAAGTTAAGAAAGATTTTAAAAATCCCCGGGGAATTCAATATCTCAAATGCTTTGGCGGCTTTGACAGTGGCAAGAATTTTAAAAATCCCAGAAAAAATTTCTTTTGAAACCCTGTCAAAATACAAAGGCAGTTGGAGAAGGTTTGAAGAAAAAGAGACGACAATTGGAAATCGGAAATTGAAAATTATTTCGGATTATGCTCATCATCCAACCCAAATTCAAGTGACCCTAAAAGCAGCTCGGGAAAAATATCCAAATAGGAAAATCTGGTGCGTTTTTCAGCCCCATCAGTATCAAAGAACCTATTGTCTATTTGACGATTTTGTTAATGTATTTTCAAAATCCAAAGTTGATAAATTAATTATTACAGACATTTATGATGTGGCAGGAAGAGAAGATAAAGCAATAAAAAGAAAAGTAAGTTCAAAAAAATTAGTGGATAAAATTAAAAACCAAAAATCAAAAATTCCCGATTACGTCGAGGATTCTCGACAAAGTCGGAACAAAAATTCAATAATGCATATTCCGACCATTCAAGAAGTAGGTGAATATTTAAAGAAGAATTTACGGGGCAGGGAAGTGGTGATAATAATGGGAGCCGGTGACATATATCGCCTCTCAAAAAAAATGGAGAACTGGCAGAGCGGATAAAAATATGGTAAATTGAAAAAATGAAGCTAAAAATTCTCCTCGTTGAAGATGACCCCTCGTCAATCACGATTTATGAGAAGATTTTGAAAAAATCCGGATTTACCGTTGAAACCATGATGTTTGGAAAAGAAGGTCTGGAATTAATGGCGAAAATAAAAGAGGGTAAAAAAGAAAAACCGGATTTGGTCTTGCTTGATTTAATTTTGCCGGATATGAACGGAATTAAAATTTTGAAAGAAGCCAAAAAAGAAAAGGAAACAAAAAATATCCCCTTTATAATTTTAACCAACTATATCGGCAAGGAAACAAAAGAAATGGGGGAGAAGTTTGGAGCCGAATATGTCGTTAAAACCGATGTTACGCCCCGAGAACTAATAAAGAAAATAAATAAACATTTAAAAAATAAATCTCGTTAAATTTATGCAAAAGAGAATTCCTGTCGGTGAAACCATAGATTTTCTCGGCAAGAAAATAAAAATTTGCGGCTGGATAAATAAAATTCGGTCTCACGGGAAGATAATTTTTTTTGATTTGAGGGACGGGTCGGGAATCCTCCAAATAGTTTTCACTCCGGAAAACCGGAAAATTTATGATTTGGCAAAAAAAACCAAAACGGAATGGATAACAGAAATTGAAGGAGTTGTGTCCGAAAGGCCAAAGAGGATGGAAAATCCCAAAATTGAAACGGGAAAAATAGAATTAAACGCTGAAGATTTAAAAATTATTTCTGAAGCAAAA
>JAGUVE010000104.1 GCA_020063075.1 Parcubacteria group bacterium
AAAGAGCAAAAGCTGTAATTCTGCCGGTTCCTTTTGATAAAACCAGCACCTGGCTGCAAGGAACAAATAAGGGGCCCCGGGCAATAATTGACGCCTCGCGAAATATGGAATTGTACGACGTTGAAACCGGGAGCGAGGTCTATAAGCAGGGCATATTTACCGAAAAAGAAATTCGGGCTGTAAATTCAGCGGAGATGCTTGATAAGGTTTACAAGAAAGCGGAAAAATTTCTCGGAGATGAGAAATTTGTCGTCAGTTTGGGCGGCGAACATTCAATCTCTCTCGGAGTCATTAAGGCATATTCTGAATTTTTCAATAATTTGAGCATTCTGCATCTTGATGCCCACGCCGACTCAAGGGATTTTTATGATGGGAGTAAATATAATCATAGTTGCGTAATGGCAAGGGCAAAAGAGTTCGTAAGAAACGTTATTTCGGTTGGAGTTCGCAGTATGGATAGTTCAGAAATAGCTAACGTTGATAAAAATAAGATTTTTTTTGCTTACCAAATTTATAATTCCAGAAATTGGTTTAAAAAATCAATAAGCAAGCTTTCAAAAAACGTTTACATCACCCTTGATTTAGATGTTTTTGATACAGATATTATGCCTTCGGTAGGAACTCCGGAGCCGGGAGGTTTAGGATGGTATCAGGTTTTAGAATTTTTAAAGTCCGTTTTTAAAAAGCGAAATGTAGTGGGCTTTGATGCAGTTGAACTTTGCCCTTCAAAAAATAAAGCCCCCGATTTTTTAGCCGCAAAATTAATTTATATTTTATTGGGTTATAAATTCTCTTAATTAAATTGAATGGATTTGGAGCAAAATTTGTGAGTATTTATTTACTCACTTTTAATTTTCAATTAAAATGAAGCCATGAAACGAATTATTCTTCATATTGATATGGATGCATTTTTTGCCAAGATAGAAGAGCGGGAAAATCCTCAATTCAAAGGAAAACCGGTTGTTGTCGGAGCAAATCCTAAGCGGGGCGAGGGCAGGGGAGTTGTTTCCACTTGCAACTACGAAGCGCGCAAATACGGCATTCATTCGGCTCTTCCAATTTCAAGGGCTTATCAACTTTGCCCAAAAGCCATTTTTTTACCGGTAAATATGGAACTTTATCAAGAGGTTTCAGAAAGAGTTATGAATATTATTAAAAGATATTCGCAAAATTGGGAAATAGTTTCTTTGGACGAAGCATATTTAGATGTCAGCATTATCAAAGCTTATAAAAAAGCAGAGGAGTTAGCCAAAAATTTAAAAAGAGAAATTATCGCGAAAGAAAAATTAACTTCAACGATTGGCATAGGTCCAAATAAATTAATTGCCAAAATGGCGATGGAGAAAGCAAAACCAAACGGATTACTGCTTGTTAATCCAAAACAAGTAAAATCATTTTTGGAGCCGTTGGACGTTGAGGATTTGCCGGGAATCGGACCCAAAACCGCCGGAAAATTGAGAGACATTAAAGTAAATAAAATCAAGGAACTTAAAGAGTTGTCAAAATTAAAACTGAAAGAAATGTTTGGCAAGGCAGGGGAGAGTTTTTATGAAAGAGCGAGAGGAATTGATGAGGAGCCAGTAATTTCCAATAGAGCCGTTAAGTCAATCGGCAAAGAATATACTTTTGAGAGAGATACCAGAGATTCGGAAATACTATTTGAGACCTTTGAAGAAATTATTAAAGGGGTCTGGCAGGAACTAAAAGAGAATAATTTTTCTTTTAAAACAATCACCGTTATTTGCCGTTTTTCTGGTTTTGAAACTCATACTAGGTCAAAAACATTTGAAAAACCGAGCGAAGATTTTAAGACATTACAAAAAGAGGCAAAAAAACTTCTCTTGAAGTTCATCGTTGAAAATCAAAAGCCGATTCGCCTTATTGGTTTAAGAGTAAAATTTTAACCCAAAATCGGTTATAAAAATCTGGTTTGGCTGTTTATAATTATTTTAATTTTAATTTTGCTTGTTATTTTTTATTTCCTCTTTAAAATCTATCAGAGTAAAAGTCGGCTCAAAAGAGAAACAAAGGACTTAAAAGAAAAATTTGAGAAAGAGTACAATGAGCTTGAATCGGATATCAAAAGAGAACTGGGAGAATTAAAGAGAATCAGGGGAAAAAGAGAAGCAACCCAAGAAGAAAAAAAGAGAGAAGAAGAATTGTTGAAGAATTTGGCTGACATAAAAAGCGTCTTTGAAAAAGAATTGAAAGACATTGTTTAGATTATTTAAAACAGAGAACAGTTTTAAAAACAGAGAACAGTTCTCTGAGGACAGTCCTCAGAGAACTGTTCTCGGAGGACTATGCCGATCAAAAGACCACAATTAGTTAATGGCGAAATTTATCATATTGTTATTCGCGGAGTAGGAGATTCGTTGATTTTTAAAAACAACGATGATTATTATCGGGCAATTTTTTCTCTTTTTGAATTTAATGATCTCGGGTCGGTTTTAATTCGCGAGAGAAGAAGAGCACGAATTGAAGCAAAGAAAATTGGCAAAGAGGATTTCTCTGCCAATAGGGATATGTTGGTGGATATTTTCGCTTTTTATTTTATGCCGAATCATATTCATTTATCATTGAAGCAAGTCAAAGATGATGGAATTACTAAATTTATGAGAAAATTTGGCACCGGTTACGCTACTTATTTTAATAAAAAATATAACCGAAAAGGTCACCTCTTCCAAAGTAGATTTCATGCCGTTCATATTAAAACTAATGAGCAATTAAAAACCGTTTTTGTTTACATTCACACTAATGGCATTTCTTTGATTGAACCAAAGTGGAGAGAACTTGGAATTAAGGATTCTAAAAGAGTGATTAAGTTTTTGGAAAATTACAAATGGTCGAGTTATCCTGATTATATCGGTAAGAAAAATTTCCCGTCAGTAACTGAAAGAGATTTTATTCTAAAAGCAATGGGTGGCAAAGATGGTTGTAGAAAATTTGTTAATAGTTGGATAAAATATAAGAAAGAGCTTAGAGATTGGGGTAGGATTTCTATTGACTAATCATTTTTATTTTTCTTCCTGAGTTTTCTGAGGACAGTCCTATGAAGTCCTTTTTGATTTTAAAGTTGTTTTGGCTTGCCTAAACTATTATTTTTGGTATACTAATTGTATAGACCTCTTGCGAAATAATCCTTTCTGCTGCAACTCGCGTATTTTGGTTGCAAATTATTCAGAGTTCGTCAGCGATATTTTTATATCGCTTCCTCACTCTTCACGATTTTCGCTCAAAATCCACGAATTTCGCAACGAAAAATTATTCAAGTTTCTAAGAAACCTCAGTTTCTTAGACAATTGAAATAGGTCTTATGTTTGCCAAATTTAAAAAATTTCTAATCTTATTTGTTTTCCTTTTGATAATTTTTGGCAGTTTTGGTTTAGGGATTTATTTTGGTCAATTGCAATGCAAAATTTGTCCGCCCACCGAAATTGACTTCTCGCTTTTTTGGGAAACATATAATAAACTGCAGGAAAAATTTGTAGACAAAGAAAGGATTGACCAGAATAAAATTTTATATGGAGCGATTTCCGGGATGGTAAAGTCATTGGAAGATCCTTATACCGTTTTTTTGCCGCCGGAAGAAACAAAAAGATTTGAAGAAGACGTAAAGGGCGTTTTTGAAGGGGTAGGGATGGAAATCGGAATTAAAAAGGGCCAGCTTCAAGTAATTGCCCCTTTGGAAGGGACGCCGGCTCAAAGAGCCGGGTTGCGGCCCGGTGATAAAATTCTGAAAATAAACGATACGTCGGCCCAAGATTTGACCGTTGAGGAAGCGGTTAATTTAATCCGCGGTCGCAAAGGCACAGAAGTCGCTTTAACGATTTTCAGAACCGAGTGGGAAAAAAGCGAAGAAATAAAATTAATAAGAGAGGTTATTCAAATTCCTTCTTTGAAATGGGAAATAAAAGAAGGTGACATTGTTTATATAAAACTTTACCAATTTTCAGAAAAAGCAGGTTTGGACTTCAGGGAAGCGGCTGTTGAAATTCTGCAAAGCCCCGCCAAAAAAATAATTTTAGACCTGAGAAATAATCCGGGGGGTTATTTAGAAATTGCCCAGGACATAGCTGGCTGGTTCATCGCAAGAGGGGAAGTTGTGGTTATTAAAGATTTTGGCGGGAAAAAAGAACGGGAAATTTACAAGTCGCCGGGGCCCGGTAGATTTTTAAATTATCAAATGGTAATATTGATTAATCAGGGCTCGGCTTCCGGCTCGGAAATTTTAGCCGGCGCTCTGAAAGACAATCGGAGCATATTGTTAATCGGAGAACGGTCATTCGGGAAAGGTTCGGTTCAAGAATTGGAAAACTTAAGAGGCGGTTCTTCTTTAAAAGTAACCGTAGCAAAATGGCTGACCCCGAAAGGGGAGTTGATTGCGGATAAAGGATTGGAACCCGACATAATGATAGAAATGACAGATGAAGATTATGACAAAGATAGAGATCCCCAACTGGATAAAGCAATTGAGGTCTTGAAAGCAGTTAGATAAAATTGCATGGAAAACCGAAAGTTTTTGTGCTCTGTAAAAGTATGGAATACGGAAATAAAAAGCAAAAAGCAATAAAAACAATGCGAGTAATTCTTCTTCAAGACATAGAGAATCTGGGTAAAAAATATGACATTAAAGAAGTATCTGACGGCTATGCCCGGAATTTTTTGTTAAAAAGGGGATTAGTAAAACCCGCGACAAAAGGAATTCTTAAATGGGTTGAACTTCAGAAAGAATTAGCGGGAAAAAAAGCGGAAAAGGACCTGGAAAAAATTCAGGAGGAAGCCGGCAACATCGATGGGCAGGAAGTCGTTATTCAGGTTAAGGTGGGAAACGACGGTCAGCTTTTTGAATCAATCGGCACCAAACGCATTTCGGAAAAATTAAAAGAACTCGGTTTTGAAGTCAAAAGGACTCAGGTTAATTTGGCTAAACCAATCAAGGAGTTGGGCGAGTTTCCGATTAAAATCATCTTCCCCCATAATTTAGAAGCCGAAATAAAAATTATTATTGCTGAAGAAAAGTAACCGAATATGTCAAAGTTTATTTTTGTAGCCGGCGGAGTAATGTCAGGAATCGGCAAGGGTGTTGCTACGGCTTCAATCGCAAGAATTCTGCAATCAAAGGGGTTTAGAGTGACGGCGGTTAAAATTGACCCTTATATCAATGTTGACGCAGGCACCATGAACCCCCTTGAACACGGAGAAATTTTTGTAACTGACGACGGCACAGAATGCGATCAGGATGTCGGGAATTATGAAAGATTTTTAAATGAGAATTTAACCACGGACAACTATATTACTACGGGCAGAGTTTATCAGGCGGTGATAGAGAGGGAAAGAAATTTGGGATACGGGGGAAGAAGCGTTGAAGTGGTACCGGACATTCCAAATGAAGTAATTTCCCGCATAATCAAAGCAGAAAAAAAGAAAAAATCCCAAATTACATTAATTGAAATCGGGGGTACGGTGGGGGAGTATCAAAACCTCCTTTTTTTGGAAGCGGCCAGAATAATGAAGCTCCAGAGGGCAAAAGACGTTATTTTTATTTTGGTGAGTTATCTGCCGATCCCGGAAAAAATCGGCGAAATGAAAACAAAACCAACCCAAACCGCCGTCAGATTGTTAAACGAAGCCGGGATTCAGCCGGACATTATTTTAGCCAGAGGTAAACTACCTCTGGACGAACCGAGAAAAAGAAAAATTTCAATATTTTGCAACGTTTTGCCAGATGACGTCATTTCAGCGCCGGATGTGTTTTCAATTTATGAAATTCCTCCCAATTTTGAGAGAGAGGATTTAGCCAATAGAATACTGGAAAAATTTAATTTAAAGCCAAGAAAAAAGAATCTGAGAGATTGGGAAAAATTGGTAAAAACAATTAAATCGGCCAAAGTAAAAGTGAAGATCGGAATAGTGGGCAAATATTTTGAAACGGGGGAATTTACTTTGATGGATTCCTATCTTTCGGTGATTGAAGCCATAAAGCATGCTTCCTGGTTTTTTAAAAGAATGCCCGAAATTCATTGGCTGTCGGCAGAAAATTATGAGAAACGAGAAAGCGCGGTCAAAGAAGTGGAAAATTATGACGGCATAATTGTTCCCGGCGGTTTTGGAGCCAGAGGGGCCGAAGGAAAAATCAAAGCTATTGAGTTTTGCCGCAAAAACAAAATTCCTTACTTGGGCCTTTGTTTTGGCATGCAATTGGCAGTAATTGAGTTTGCCAGGAACGTTTGCGGACTGAGGGGAGCTAATTCAAAGGAATTTGTTAAGAGAGCAAAGGCGCCGATTATTGATTTTATGCCGGAACAAAAAGCGCTCATCCGAGAAAAAAGATATGGAGGAACGATGAGATTGGGTTCATATAAATGCGAATTGAAACCCGGCACCAAAAGCTGGAATGCCTATCAAAAGAAAAAATATGTTTTTGAAAGACATCGTCATAGATATGAGTTAAATAATAAGTATCGCCAAATTCTGGAAAAAAAAGGATTGGTTGTAGCCGGCATCAATCCGGAAAAGGACTTAGTTGAGATTATTGAATTAAAAGAGCATCCCTTTTTTATCGCTACTCAATTTCATCCCGAATTAAAATCAAGACCTCTTTTGCCCCATCCATTATACAGAGAATTTATCCGTGCTTGCATTTCCGCAAAAATTAGCGGGGTTCGTCGACGTTAACAATCCTTGCAAGCCGCTGAGAATTATTGAAGCCCCTTTTCCTCTTTGCCGAAAAACGAATAACCCCCCCTTTTAACGCGTATAAAGTATCGTCTTTTCCTCTCTTGACGTTTTTTCCGGGAAGGAACTTCGTGCCTCTTTGACGAACCAAAATTTGCCCGGGTTTAGTGATTTCTCCTGCAAAAAGCTTTATTCCGAGATATTTGGGCAAAGAATCCCTTCCTAATCTCGTTGCTCCCGTTGATTTGGTCTTTGCCATAGTGGTATTATGATAACAAGAATAAAAGAGTTTGTCAAAAAATATCAGGCAGATATTGTATTGGCTATCGGAACGATTTTAATCTCCCTGCTTTCTTTTGCTTTGGGCTACATTATCGCCAAGCAGGAAGATAAAGAACCAATTAAAATAGAACAAAATTTATGAAGGTTGCGATTATCGGAGCTGGAATAACCGGGCTTTATTTGGGGTGGAAACTTTCAAAGAAAGGACATAACGTTACTGTGTTTGAAAGGAAATCAAAAATCGGTAAAGTTGCTTGTTCGGGCTTGTTCAGTGAAAGAATCTTAAATTTTATTCCGGAAAGCCGAAAATTAATTAAAAATCAAATAGAGCATTGTCTGATTCACTTTCCCAAAAAAACGTTCAAAATCAGGTTTTCAGGAAAAGTAGGAAAATTTCTGGTTATGAGCCATTTTGAACTTGACAACATAGCGGCGAATTTAGCCGAAAAATCTGGTGCGAAAATTATTTTAAAGCGCGAGATAAAAAAAGAAGAAATTAGCGCCCTTAAAGAAAAATTTGAGCGGCTTATCGGTTGCGACGGGCCCGATTCTTTGCTTCGCAAGAGTTTGAATATCAAGGAGCCAAATTTTCGTCTGGCGATTCAAGGATTTATTCCAAAAGAAGATTTTTCAAAATATGTTGAAACATGGGCAACCAAATCGGGTTTTATCTGGAAAGTTCCCCGAGGAAGAGAAGTGGAATATGGAATAATTGAAACCTCGAAAATGCCAAAAATTTTATTTGAGGCGTTTTTAAAAAAAAGAAATATCAAAATTGAAAATTTAAATTCGGCTCTGGTGCCCCAGGGTTTGGCGGCTCCTAAAGACAAAAAAATTGCTCTTTGCGGCGATGCGGCGGGCTTGACCAAACCCTGGAGTGGGGGAGGGGTAATTTGGGGATTATTGGCGGCAGAAATTTTAATAAAAAATTTTCCGGATTTTTTAAAATATCAAAAAGAATTGAAAAGATTCTTTCTGCCAAAAATTATTTTTTCGAAAATAGCCACTAAAGCGGCTTATTTTCTCGGCTTTAATTTTCCTTGGCTTTTGCCGAATAATTTTAAAATTGAAAGCGATTTTCTAAGATAATTTTATTCCTTTAATCTTTTTCCGCTGTGATATTGGCGGCAAAACAGGGGAAAAGTGGTTATTCTTTTAAGCTGTGGAATTTTCGATGAGAATCTCTGAGTTTCTTTGAAGTGACATGGGCGTAAATTTGGGTCGTAGAGATGTTTTTATGGCCTAAAAATTCCTGAACGGTTCTTATGTCTACACCTTTCATTAAAAGATCGGTAGCGAAAGAATGACGAATCGAGTGGGGGCATGTGAAAGTTGGGGCGCCTGATAAAATAGCGTATTTTTTGACAAGACTTTCTACTGAGCGGGAAGAAAGCCGTTTGGCGGCTGTTTTTGGTCCTTTGTAATTAATGAATAATGCTTTTTCTTTATCTTTGCGAGTTTCTAAATATTTTCCTACCCATTTTACAGCCCTTTCTGAAAAATAAACCGGTCGGGGCCTATTGCCTTTACCTATAATAACAATTTCCAAATCTTTGGTTTCAGGAGTAATTTTAATTTGCTCTATGTTTAGATTTGCCAATTCAGCTACTCGAAGTCCGGTTGAAAATAAGGTTTCCAGAATAGCTCGGTCTCTTAATCCGGGTAAATTAGAAGTTTTAGGAGCGTCTAATAATTTTTTGATTTGATCTACCGGTAAAAATTTAATCATTCTTTCATCAGATTTTGACTTAGTTAATTTTATTTTTTCCGATGGAAGAGAAAGGATGTCCCTGTCAGTAAAATAATTTAAAAGATTACGCAGGGCAATAAGGTAATAGTTTTGGGTTGACCTTTTTATCGGCTCTTTAGTGTACCTATTAAAGCTTTGGGATAAAAACACCCTGTATTTTCTGATATGGTCTTCAGAGAGCTCGTGGGGCATTAGATCTTTCAGGTTATTGACTTTTAGCCAGCTAACAAACTTCTTTAAAAATCTTTGATAAGTTTCCTGGCTTTTATTACTCAAACCTTTTTCAATATCTAAATATTCCAGAAAATCATCAGTATGTCCTACAATGCTTTTATCTGATTTTTTCATATTTTTATCGGTGGAGAAGTGGCTATATTTATACTCTATATTATAGTTCGGTAAAGGGTTATTATGCGAAGTTTCCTATATTCATAATAAGAGGCTCAAAGCCCCCTGTCAAGAGGAAAAATACTTATCCCCCACGGAAAATCTATCTAATAAAAAACGAACGAGGCGTGCCCAGAGGAATATGTCTTGAAATTTACAATATTACTTTGTCAACTCTTTAAATCTTCCCCAAAGGTTTTTTCCTAATTGAGGCGCTTCTCTTTTAAGCCAGTCATACATTTTCTGCCAAACCGGTACCACATCCTTCTGCCAAATATTCTTTAAGGCCCCCGGTAATTTTGTTTGGGCGACTTCAACGGTCTTTTTGCCCAATTCTCTCGCTTCCTTCAATGTATCCGGAGCTTTTAAAGCAAAAGAAAGATTAAATAAAGCTAAATTTAAAATGACGGCGATTATTGTTGTTTTAATCATAGTTTTTTTCATTTTAGCAAAATTTTAGCTTTTCCTTATTACTTTTCTTTTAGTCGTTCAAATTTTGTTTCTACTGATTTTAAGGCGGAATTAACTGATTCGTATCCTAAATCAGAAAGAAGTTTTTTGTATTCTTTCTTTTTTTCAATAGTTTGAGAGGGGTCAAACTCTGGATAAGATTTTTTAAGCATTGAAAGAAAAAAATTATATCTCTTCTCTGATTTTTCTTTGAGTTCTTTGGGGTCGGTTAATAATAACCGAATACTTTCTGCCCAACCGTCTTTGCTTTTCTGAAACTCATCTTTTATTGATTGGCAATAAAAACTAATTTTAACCGGCTCTTCTTCTCTTATTTCTTCCCATTTTTTAATCAATTCAAATTGCTCTTTCATAGGCAAAGCATTTTGATTGATTACTCGTGGATCTAATGAATGAGCCCAATCGTGAGATAAAATTGCAGGTAAAAGTAGTAACAGGTCTTTCGTTTTATAAATTATAATTTTCTGTGCGAGAGGATCATATTCCCCATTGCTTCTTATCCCGGGCACCGGTGTCGGTGGACCCTTTTTGTCAATATATTCGATACATTTTAGGTTGTTTAGATCCGAAATTAATCCCCTGGGTAATATCGCCGTTGCTGCCTTTTCAACAATTTCTGCTCCTTTTATCTCGGGTCTATCAAATTTTTCAAAGCCAATGATTTTTGCCAATCCCTCTTCAGTTTTTTTCTCCTTGAATCCCTCTATAAGCCATTCTATCAAACCAGCCCTACCCTCTAATTTTAATTCAGAATGCTCAATGGTTTTTCCATTTATTAACTTATCATAAATTTCAGGCAATATGAGGTCATATTGAAAAAAATCTATATCAATGAGGTCTTTCCAGTCAGAGACCAAAAGAGATATTTGCCGTGGTAAGTTTCTCTCGCCATATTTTTTAACAAAATCTTGAATTTCGTTTGATTCTGGCATTTTTTTTCTAATTGATTCTCGAGCAAAATTCCATTTTGAAATTATTTTATAAAGAAGCTCAAATTCCTTAGCTCCAAAAAGTTCTTCTATTTGACTATCGTTCATTTTTGAAAACGATTCTTTTACTTTATTTTTTTTAAACGTTGTTAAATCAGAATAATCTTCTTTAATGTATTCTTTAATTATTTCGGCTTTTTTTTTAAGACTAATTTCTCCTTCTTTGGTTTTATCTTCCTTTTCAATAAAATTAAATGGTCCTCTTTCTTGTTTGGGCATATAATTTTAAAACTTAGCAATCGCCTCTTTTAGCCGCTCTAAAGTTTTTTCTTTTCCTAAAATCTCAGCTATTTCAAAAGGACCGGCTGACGCTTCTTTACCGGTCAAGGCAACTCTTAGCGGCCACAAAAGTTCGCCCTTATTTGGCATTTTTTCCGCTTCAAGTATCAATATTTTTGACAAATTTTCTTTATTCCAATCTGTGATTTCTATTTTAGACAATATTTTCCTTAATCTGTCAAGGGAATAACTTATTTCCCTATCCCCCATTTTAGCCCACATCAGTAAATTTTTGTCATACTCCAGTTTCTTTTTGAAGAAAAAATCAGCCAAATCCGATATTTCCGATAATTTTTTTAGCCGTTCTTGATGAATACCAATAACTTTTTTTAGAAATTCAAAGCTAATTTCCTCCCCAGTTTCAGAAATACGATAATTTTGTTTTATTTCCATTCCTCCGTAAGCCGGCGGATATTGACCTTCTTCAAATAAAGGCGCAATAAAACCCTCTTCAATCAAATAAGGAAGGCAAAGTTCGGTTAATTTTTCAATGGAACGTTGACGAATATAAAATCCGTTTAAAAAATCTAGTCGCTTTATATTAAAAACCGCTCCCCCCTTTTGAACCCTTTCCAAGGAAAATTCCTTAATTAAAGAAGGCATTGAATAAATTTCTCTCTCATTGCCTGGGTTCCAGCCCAAAAAAGCCATAAAATTTACCATGGCTTCTGGCAAATAGCCCTGGTTTTTATACTCTGCAATAGAAGTTGCTCCGTGTCTTTTTGACAATTTAGTTCGGTCAGGTCCCAAAATTAAAGGCAAATGCGCGTATTTTGGCCGTGGGAAATCAAGAACTTCTTGGATTAAAATCTGTTTTGGAGTATTTGAAATGTGGTCTTCTCCCCTGATGACATAGGTGATATTCATTTCAAAGTCATCTATCACGACTGCAAAATTATATAAAGGAGTGTAGCCCCCCACCACTTTTTGTAGGTTTTGTTGTTTAGTTAAATTTTCTCTTTGAAAAGTGGTGGGGGGTTTGGCAATCCCAAAGTCGCCGATTAAGGAGGTGTCAAATTCAATTTTTCCGCGAATTAAATCGTTAAACGCGAGTTTTTTAAAAGGGGTTTTAAATCTGATGATTGAGGATTTTCCCTGAGCCAAATGATTTTTAACCGTTTCCGGGGAAAGATTTTTGCATTTTCCGCTATAAATTGGCGCCTGACCGATTGACATTTTGTATTGTCTTTCCTCTTCCAATTCTTCTTCTGAACAAAAACAATAATATGCCTGCTCTTTTACCAACAATTTTTCCAAATATTTGGCATAAGTATTCAATCTCTGGCTTTGTTTATAGGGAGCGTGTTTTCCGTTAATATCCGGCCCTTCATTCCACTCAATTCCCAACCATTTTAAATTATCTATAATGTCTGCCTCAAAAACCGGGTCTGACCTTTCAAGGTCGGTGTCTTCAATCCTCAGTATAAAACTGCCCTGGTTCTCTTTAGCAAAGAGATAATTAAACAGAGCGGTTCTGGCGGTACCTATATGAAGGGGTCCGGTTGGCGAAGGAGCAATTCTAACCCTTATTTCTCCCGGTTTTATAAACTTGAAGTCATCGTCACTTTCCATTTCCATATCTTTAACTTGACATATTTTTTATTATTTTGTCAAACCCAGTAGTAGATTTTCGACATCCCGCCCTTTCTAAATTTTTCAAATTCTAAATTATGAATATTGTTAAAAAATAAATTTTGAGAAAAATTTACTTTGGAAGATTTAAAAAGGGCGGGATAAGACGGTAAAGCCGGTCGAAAATTCACTACTGGGTCAAACTTAAAATATATTCAGCTATTGCTTCAGCCGCCCTTGGTCTTGAGAATTCCATTGCCGCTTTTTTCATTTTTTCCAATTCCCCGGGCTGAATCAATAAATTTTTCAATTTTTCCAGGAAAAAACGGGGACTGGTTAAATTTGCTTCTTCAATAACCAGACAAGCGCCGTTTTTCTCATAGGCGGCGGCATTCATCGCTTGATGTTCTTGAGCCGATTCAGGGAGCGGAATCAAAATACTCGGTTTGCCCTGGGCTGAAATTTCAAAAATGCTGCCCGACCCCGCTCGGCTAACTATCAAATCAGAAGCCGCGTATGCCTGCTTTAATTCCTCTTCTTCCAAAAATGGAAAAAGATGATAATATTTTTTGAGACCTTCATTTTTTATGAATTGTTCATCAGCCGAATTCTTTACTTCTTTAAAATTTTGAGGGCCCGATTGATGGATTAATTCAAATTCCGCCAAAATTTCGGGCAAAATTTGAATAATCAGGTTATTCAATCGCCGGGCTCCTTGAGAACCGCCAAAAACCAAAATAATTGGTTTTTCATAAGTCAAATTGAAAATTTTTTTTGCCGTTTCCTTTGAACCGCCCAATAATTCCCGCCGAATTGGATTTCCGACTGAAATCACCTTCTTTGAGGGAAACTTGTTTTCCTCGGCCGGAAAGGAAACAAAAATTTTTGAAGAAAATTTAGCCGAGATTCGGTTGGCCAAACCCGGTATTATATCCGATTCGTGCAAAAAAACAGGAGTGCCCAGCAAAAACCCGGATAGCGATGAGGGCAGTGAACCGTAACCCCCCTTGCTGAAAATTAGGTCGGGCGACAAAAAGGAAATATAGAAAAATGCCTGGAAAAAACCGATTGGAAATTTTAAAAAAATATCAAAAAAGTTTTGAATAATGGCGCTTGGTCCAAAATATCTCCTGAATTTTCCGGCCATTATCGCTTTTACTTTCACGCCTTCTTTTGAAAGAAAAATTTGAGCTATTTTATCTTTTGGTCCGATGTAAAAGAAATTGACCTCTTCATTTGTCAATCTCTTGATTTCCCGGACAATGGCAATTATCGGGTAGACATGGCCGTAGGTTCCGCCGCCTGCAAACAAAATCTTTGTCATAAATTTTTTGATATATTGAGCAAAATCCCCACCCCCATTAACTCTGAAACCAAAGCAGAACCGCCGTAACTGATAAAAGGCAGAGGGACGCCGGCTAGCGGCAAAAGGCCGAGCATCGAACCCATATTGACAAATGCCTGGATTGTAATCCAAAGGGCGATCCCAAACGCTAAAATTTGAGAAAATTTGTCTTTCGCGTTAAAGCCAATTGCAAATCCTCGCCAAAAAAGGACTAAAAAAAGCAGCACCAAAAGAGCGCCGCCGATAAACCCGGTTTCTTCGGAATACACGGCAAATATGGAGTCGGCAAGGGTTTCCGGCAAAAAACCGAATTTTTGCTGAGACATTCCCAGACCCAACCCAAAAAGCCCCCCTGAGCCCGCGGCAATCAATGCCTGGGTTATCTGATAACCAATGCCCATGGGTTCCGTTTCCGGTTTTAAGAAAACCAAAAACCGGGAGGTTCTATAGTGAGCAATTTTTATAAAAGAAAAAAGCGATAAGGACCCGACTAAAATTAATAAAAATATGTGCCAAAGAGGGGTGCCGGAAAAAAAATAAATTAAACTTCCGGTTATGATAATTATTCCCAAAGTGCTTACATTGGGCTGCAAAACCAAAAGCAGAGTTATCAGCGAAATTAAAACGGAAAAGGCGGCAAAGGTTTGGTTGAAATTTTTTCCCGGATTTTTCAAATTCACTCCCTCGCCGCGAGCGCTCAACCAGGCGGATAAATAAATAATAAAAGTAAGCTTTAGAAATTCGGACGGCTGCAGGGTTATTATGCCAAAATTCAGCCACCTTGCGGCTCCCCCGGCTTTGACTCCAATTGAGGGCAAAAAAACCATTGCCGTCAAAATAAGATTTATTAAAAGCAGAATCAAAGCCCACCTTTTAAAAAACTGCAGGCGAATTTTAAAGACAAGGAAAGCCAAAATTAGGCCCGGAATCAATCCGAATAACAATTGGTGATTAAAAAAATAATAAGTGTTTCCAAAATTATCGCGAGAAATGGAGGCCGAGACGCTAAAAATCATCAAAATGCCGATGATGAGCAAAACGCTAACAACAAAAATTAAAATATAATCCGGGCTTCTTTTCTTCATCACCTATATTGTACCACATCAGCCGCAGCGTAAAGAACGTAGATTTTGTTCTCCAAAATCGTACGTTCAACGTTGCTGGGGCGTTTAAATCGAAAGATTTATCACGCCCCGCTATTTTTTGGCGAATTTTTTAATGTACTTTTGAAAGAGTTCTCCCTTTTCTTCATAGTTCTTAAAGAGAGTAAAACTCGGCGAAGCGGTGGAAAGTAAACAAACTTTTCCTTTTTGCGTATGTTTATAGGAGATTTTGACGGCGTCTTTCATATTGTGCACAAAAAATGGTTCGATGCGGCTCACCGCAAGATGTTTTGGTATTTTTTTACGCTGAATTTGTCGAAGGGATTTATCCTGAGCTTGCCGAATGGATTCCCAGATTCTTTTGCCGGTTGTCGGGAATAAAATTACATTTTTTATTCCGCTTTTCAAAATTCTTTGCGCTAATTTTGTAAAATCAAGATTTCTTTCGTAGCCGCCCAAGATAATCGTTTGAACGTTTTTTCCCAGGGCGTCCAGAGCCGCTATTGCGGTTTCTTGAATGGTTGACAGGGCGTCGTCATAAAATTTTATTCCTTTGAAATCTCCAACGTATTCCAAACGATGAGGCAGAGGTTTAAAATTTTTAACGGCTTCAGCAATTTTTTTTTCTGAAACCCCAAAAATTTTTCCAACTTCAATCGCGGCCGACACATTCATAAGATTAAAATCTCCTTTTAGAGGAATATCTTTGTTCTTGATAAATTTTTTAATTGTTTTAAGAGCAATTGGAGTTCTTTTTGCCCGGGTTCTGATTTTTCTGAGATTTTTGTCTTTGGGGTTAAAAATAAGGTAATTTTGCCTGGATTGATGTTTGGTTATATTTGATTTTGAGCCAAAATACTCGTTGAAATCCTTGTAATAATCCAAATGTTCAGGGTAAATATTCAAAAAAACAGCAACCTGGGGGCTTTTTTTGAGTTGATATAGCTGGTGGCAAGAGAGTTCATAAACGTAGACATCGCCGGGCTTTGCTCTTAATAAAAGCGATAAAGCCGGTTTCCCGATATTGCCGACCAAATTTACCCTGTTAAATGTTTGCGAAGCAAATTTAACAGGGTGAACCTTTAATTCCTCTTTCAAAATTTTGTAAATCAAAACGGTTGTGGTGCTCTTGCCCTTGGTACCCGTGACTCCTACAATCTTTCCCGGACAATTTTCAAAGAATATTTGGGTCGGCGAAACAATTTTTCCCCTTTTATAAGCCATTTCAACTTCCGGCAAGTGAATCGGAACCCCCGGCGACTTGATTATTACATCGTAATCTTTAATTGCTTTTAAATAATTCTCACCAAGATGCCATTTAACTTTTCTATCTTTTTTAATTATATTTTTGATGTTTAATTTTTGATTTTTGATTTTTTCTTTGTCCCCCACTCCAATAACTTTTTTCGGAAAAATTTTCCTCAGAAAGAAAAAGGCATCTAATCCCTCTTTTCCCAAACCCAAAATCAAAATTTTCTTATTTTTCCAATGTTCCAACATAGAACTTCAAAATTCTTTCAAAACTTTTTGGCAGATAATTTTGCTTTGCAAAAGAGCGCAATATTTGATGAGAATCTTTTTTTAAATTTGGATATTTTGGCAAGATTTTCTTTTGAAAATAATCTAAAAGAAAAGGCAATTTCGCTCCTTTAAAGCTGCGGAGGGCGAGGTAAAACGCGGCTAAGCTCTCCTTTTGCGCACCAACGCATTCAAAGGGTTTAAATCCCCTCTCCCCCGCCAATTGCTCCATCAGGGGCAAGAGGGTTTTATCGGCAAATAAATTTTTCCCGAATATTTTTAATATTTTTGTTTCTTCTAAAAAAGGATAAAGGGCGGCAAACGTGAATAGACATTTTGGGCATTTACCGCACCATTTTTTAATAGGCTTTATTCGGCCGGAATTTGTCCGGTAAGCCGGGTTGCAGCTCAAAAATGCTTTAAAATATCTCGGATATTTGGAGAATAATTTGGCAATTTGGATTTCGTAAAGAGGCCGCAGAAAACTGAAATAATAAACATCTTTTGCCAGATACTTTTTTGAATAATCCCTGAATTTTTTCTCAAAATCAAAGCTTTTTGAATATTGATGATTAATCATTCTGCCCAAATACCTTACATTTCCTTCGTTTGAACTTTTCTCATTAGAAAACGCAATGAATTTGAAATCAAAAATTGCGGCCAAAAGAACGCTCAAGAAAGCAAGATAAGCCGAAAAAGGAGTATGACCATTTAAAAACCCCTTTTGATTTAATTCCAATAATTTCTTATCAATTTTTCGTTTAACCACAACCGGATTTTTACAGCCGGCAATTTTAATAATTTTCAAAGCGGCATTTGTTGGATTCAAACTAAAACATCTAATATTCTTATTTGAACGTTTCAATAATTCCAAGGTCAAGGCCGAATCCTTTCCTCCCCCAATCGGCACTGAAATTTTATTTCCGGGAAACCCGGACTCGTAAAGATTACGAAACCCGGACTCGTAAATGGTGGAAATTTTGAGAAAATTCGGATTCAAAAAGTTAATTTTGTTTTCATAAAAAAATTGACCCATGCCGTTTGATATTAACTCTTTCCACCACCCAATTTGTTCTTTATTTAAAAACCCTGTTTGAATTTCAATTTTTGGTGAACAGGTTGTCTTCCAATAACTCAAAAGTTCAATTAAGCCCAGATGAAAGACCAAATTGTCTAAAACCCGCTCCCCCGCTCTGACAATTTGCTCCTTGCTAACATTTTTAATAATTACTTTCGGTTCAAAAAAGATACCGGGTTCAACCCTTCGGCTTTGCTCAGGGTTGTCCTGAGCTTGTCGAAGGACAATCTCAAAACAAAAAGAAATCTTTAAATCTTTATTTAAAATTTTATAAAAATAATTCTTGTAGATGAATTTCGGATATTTATTTCGTAAATTTTTCATTTTGCCTTTATCCCAGTAATTTGATTGCGGTCCCCAAGACCGCGAAAACAACGGATATGAGCCAAAATCGCATTGTTATCTGATGGGCCGGCCAACCCCTGGCTTCAAAATGATGGTGGATAGGCGTGGAAAGCCAAATTTTCTTTTTTCTGAATTTTTTGGATAACAGCTGCAGTATTATTGATGCGACTTCAATTACCATAATTCCGGCAATGATTGGCAAGACCGTGACCGAGTCAGTCAAAAAAGCGACAACTGCCATTGTTGAAGTCAAGCCCAAAATTCCGGTTTCCCCCATATAAAATTTAGCCGGCGGGATGTTGAACCACAGAAATGCAAAAATGGTTCCGGCGGTAGCCGCAGAAAAAGCGGCTAAATCCGCTTTTCCCTGGGAGAAAGCAATGACGGCAAAGGCGCTGAAAATTGAAGCAAAAATACCGCCCGATAATCCGTCTAAACCGTCAATTACCCCGCCCGCCCAGGCGGCGACCATCACCAAAACATATAAGGGAATTATCCAGAAACCCAAAGTCAAATTAACTCCTTTAGGGAAATCAAAAATTAAGGGAATATGAATTGTATCCCAGCCCAGTTTATAATAAAACCAAAGTCCGCCGACAAATCCGATTAAAGCAACAATAAGCAAACGCCGGGTAAAAGCCATTCCTCCTCCGGCATATTTTCCCAAACCCAAAACCTGCAGGATGTCGTCAGCTAATCCAACCAAAGCTCCGGCTATTAAGGTAAAGAGCGGGAGCCAGGTTTCACTTCTGGAAAAAAAATTAAATTTCTTAAGCCACCACGGGTTTGAAAATTGCGATAAAATAAAAAACAAAACCGTAACGAACAAAACTGAAATCCAGATTAAAATCCCGCCTCCCCGGGGAATTTTCACCTCTCTTTCTTTGTGCAGAGAATAAAAAACTTCCGCATCTTCTCCGGTAATTGTTTTTTTTCGGGGTTCTTTTTTCCAAAATTTGAGTTTATATAAATATTTGATTAAAAGCGGCGCCAAAGCCAGAGATATGAAGGCAGACAATGCCATTATAAAGAAAACTTTAATCACATTGAAGGTATATATGGTCATTGTTTAGAAATTTGAAAAATTTCCAGTTATAGGAAACCTTTGGTTTCCTATATGCTTAACTTTTTCGACAACTGTCGGAAAAGTTAAGTGAAAATTCACTTTTTATTGTATGGGAAATTTTGTCTGTTTTGCGCGCTAAAAAATTATAATTTTAGTGCCGATTTTTACCCGTTGATAAATTTTTTCCGCATCTCCAATTTTTAACCTTATACACCCGAGAGAATCGGTTTCTCCGATTTTATCTTCGCCGACTCTTTTTCCGTTCAGGTTTATCGGAAGTTCATGGAAGCCGTGGTCTTCATGGAAGCCGATCCAAAAAGGCAGCCAGCTCTCGGCAATTTTTGAGTAAAGCACAGGGGTCTTGTATATAACAGAAAATTCTCCCGTTGGAGTAGGGGTGTCTTGTTTTCCGGTTGAAACAGAGAATTCTTCAAGCGCCTTCCCATCTTCGCATATTCTTGTTTTTTGTTCCTTTAAGCTGACCTCAATTCCATTTTTAATCTCTTGGCACAGCGTTTGAGTTTCACTTTTGGGCGGAACCAATAAAGGCGGAGACCCAATTTCCGGGTTGTTGTACAGAAAACTGAAAGTTTTCTGTAAATTAATATACTTTAATAATAAAATTCCGCTAAGAATCCCGATAACGAATATTAAAATAAAAATTAGAAATTTATTTTTCATTTTCCCCCGCTTCTTTTTTTGAACCGTAAACTGCGTTAATATGCAATTCTTTTAGTTGTTCTTTGCTCACCTCAGCCGGGACATCCATCATCAGGTCCCGGTTATCTCCGGTTTTGGGAAAAGCGATGACTTCTCGGATGTTTGGTTCCTGAAAAAGTATTGCCAGAAACCTGTCAACTCCCAAAGCAATCCCGCCGTGCGGCGGGACGCCGTAGCCAAATGCCTCAAAATAGTGGGCAAAATTTTTTTTGATTTCATCTTTTTTATGGCCCAATACCTCAAAAACAGC
>JAGUVE010000059.1 GCA_020063075.1 Parcubacteria group bacterium
GGCGCGCTTCGCGCGCCAAACTGAACGCTCGGGCGGGCAAAAAGGAAGGGGGTTGGGGGGAAGGAATTTTTGCCCGCCCTCGCTTTCCGCCGCCGAATTTCGTATTTCGCTTTGCGAAATGCGCCGCCTGTTTACAATTTTTAATTCTTGGTGTAGCATTAAAGTAGTTGAAAAATAATATAACTGATACTTTAATTCTACTACCACGATATTAGTATGTCAAACATAACCAAAAATTTAAGAAAGTTGAGAGAAAGCAAGGGACTTTCTCAAGAAAAATTGGCGAGATTGGCCGATGTCGCTAATAATACAATTATCAAAATTGAAGCTGGTAAAAACCAGAACCCAACGCTTGATACTCTCAAGAAAATTGCAAAAGCTCTTGAAGTGAGCGTTGATGAATTAATAAAATAATCGTAAAATAAAACTATGAAAAAATCACTCTCATTTATTACATTATCGCTAATAGCATTTTTGGTGGTATTTTCCTTTATTCCTAAATCAGTTTTAGCAGACGGAATGATGATAAGACCTGACCCTTATTCCGACCGCTGGGATTATTCAGGCGAAAACAATCAGCAAGCGTTTATCAATTATGATAATGGTTTGCAAAAAATGATTATTAGCGTTGGGCTTGAGGGAGAAAACAGTAAGGGTGTTGTTTGGCTTTTCCCAGTTCCTTCCGACCCGAACAAAGTAGCGATTGACATTGTAAAAAGTTTGCCCCAATTAAGTGGTGAGGAAATTTCAAAGAAAGCAAAATCTAACTTAGATGACACGATAAAGTTCTTGCAGATGACCCAAATTTACACAATCCCTTTTATATCATTTTACGGAACATTAGGAACAACTGGTAAAGGTTTGGAGAATTCTTTAGGCGCGCCGCAAGGTTTTGGCAGAGGTATCGAACCAGATGTTGTAGTTTATGAGCACATAGACAAGGAGGGCATTTCTTCAGAAATTATTACTGCCAAAACTGCCGATGGCCTTTACGATTACTTAAAAGGTAAAGGACTAAAAATTGAAAGTGGTTCTATCCCTGTTTTAGATAATTATATCGGTAAAGAATATTCCTTCGTTGCTTCGTGGATAAGTTCTCCTGAAAATGTTGTTTCTCCACAAGTAGGTGTGTTTGTAACATTCCCCACGAAAGATATTTATTTCCCATTACTTCCGACGAGTGTTTATGGGAGCAAAACAGTTCCGGCGACGATCAGAATAATCGGCCATGTTTCGCCAAAAGTATTCCAAGACATCAAAAGCTATACAAAAACAAGCTACTATGTTGATAGCTACGCAAGTTTTACCAACGACTTGAAAAACTTTTACAGCGGACAAAATCAAAATATCAAATACACCAAAATAGAAATCAACTCGCCGTCAAAATTTTTGACTGACGATTTATGGATAAATAATCAGGCGCCAATAAAAACTTATTATTCGACTTTTGTAGCTAAACATCCAATAACCAGTGCAATAATTCTGTTTATATTGAGTTCGATAATAGCGGGAATTTTGGCGGGTTTGATTCTTTTTAAAGATTTAAGAAGAAAACCAATAAAACTTGGTTTAATTGGATTGTCTAACTTCTTGACCATTCTTGGTTTGTTGATAACAACGGTGCTTGTCGGCACGAAAAATAAAAATGAGAGTGTCGAGCCGGTACTGGCTGAAATAAAACAAAAGGGATATTTTTGGAAAAGGAGAGTTGCTACGATTTTATTTTTCGTTGCCATTCCTTTCCTGGTATTTGGTTTGTTTGCGTTGTCGTCGCTAATCCGCGAAATTAGTTACTCCTTGAGATATTTAGATTCGGATATTATCATTCCTGTCTTGATAATTTATGTTTTGCCAATTGTCGCTTTGATTGTTAGCTTCATAATCAAAAGAGTTAATCCTGAA
The DNA here is from genome assembly GCA_020063075.1 of Parcubacteria group bacterium. Lineage (GTDB taxonomy): Bacteria > Patescibacteriota > Minisyncoccia > Minisyncoccales > JAGUVE01 > JAGUVE01. The sequence continues at coordinate 1,903 of JAGUVE010000059.1, forward strand.
GATAAAAATCTATTTGAACAATTGAAATTATCCGGTTATTCATCTTGGTCATTTCAGCCAAAAGATAAATTAAAAATTGCTTTCGTTCCATTTTTTTCAGTTTCCTTTTTAATTGTTTCTTGGTTATTGGTTAAACTTATTGGGTTTACAGTTTAAGAATTTTAGCGGCGCGCCAGCTTCGCTGGCACGAAATTCGGCGGCGGCGGAAAGCGAGGGCGGGCAAAAATTCCTTCCCCCCAACCCCCCTCCTTTTTGCCCGCCCGAGCGTTCGGTTTGGCGCGCGAAGCGCGCCTTCAATTCCGTTCAAAAAAGGTTCGGATTTCGTCAAACAAACGCACCA
>JAGUVE010000041.1 GCA_020063075.1 Parcubacteria group bacterium
ATGAACATAGAGGTAGTAAATCTACAATTTTTGCTTTTCTCTCCATTTTTCGTATTCTTGGAGCGCCACCTCCTCTCCTCCCTTTAACTGCTCCCCGAGATCGCTTTTAAAGCCCTCGGTTTGAGATATCGCTCTCAAGCAAATTGACCCTGCCCCGCTTCCATAGCCCGACATCCCGACTTCCTGACCCTTTTTAATATTTTCCAAAATTGAGAGTAAAGAAATAAAAATTGAACCGGTATAGGAATTTCCGACATAAGGATTGTATTTTAAGCCGGGCTTAACTTTTTTTTCAAAAAAATCCTGGAATTCCGGCAATTTCCTTACTTCATCTAAGTCCTTTTTATAATCCTTAAAAAGTTCCGGATTTTTAATGCACTGGGTCAGACCGAGGTGGGGCTTTTCTTTTAGCCGCTCATGCCGCCAAAAGACAGCCGATACCCATTCAACCATTTTGGGAAAAGGAGTATGCATAATGAAAAAATCAAAGGCATCGGTAATTGATTTTCCTTTGGCAGTTTTTAAAAGTTCTTGGTTTTTCTTCTGCCAGTCCTCAAGGGCTTGTTTTTGACAGCCGAGATAAGCGGACTTTGTAAGTTCTCCGTTTACTTCGGGAAAAGGAAAAGAGGAGCCCGGCACTTTGAAGTCGTCAATATCGGCCGCGAATTGTCCCAAATTTTGATAGTCAATAAGTAAAAGTTTAGGATTCATTTCTATTCTCATGGCTAAGGCCGCGCACCCCTGAGTCATTTCCGCGCCAGGGTCTGTTGCTCCATAAATTGAACGGTCAACGGCCAAAGCAACGGCGGGTTTTCCCTGATTGGCAATAGTATATTCACAAGCCGAAATTAATGCTTCCACTCCGCTTAAACAGGCAAACTTATATTGAAAGGGGATCTGAGTCAATCCCAATTTTTGGTTAATGATTCTGACGCTGAAGGGCTTGGAAAGGTCAGGGTCCGACTCCGTGCCAACATAGAACCTCTGAATATCCTTATAATTAATTTTTTTCAGCGCTTGAACGGCCAAATCCTCAATTGGTTTTTCATAGGGAATCCTGGCTTGAAAAACACCGAGTCCTTTTGTCGCGTAGCCGGACGGCATTTGCCGCCTTTTGGTCAAGTCCTCCAGTGAAATAAAATGCCGGGGAATTTCCACCCCGATTTGGGATATTCCCACCTTCGGAATATTTGTTTCTTTCATAAGGCTCATTTTAGCAAATTTTTTGAAAAAGTCCATTGAAAAAACGGCTAAAAAATATTAAGATAAATGAAATGAAGATTACGGCTATTGCCAATTCCAATATTGCCTTGGTTAAATACTGGGGTAAAAGAAACGAAAAATTGATTCTCCCCCAAAACAGCAGTATCGGCCTGACAACCGATTGTCTTTCGGTTAAGACCACCCTTGAATTTGCTCGTAAATATAAAAAAGATATTCTTATTTTAGACGGTAAAGAATTTAAAAGGGGTTCAGAGGAATATGATAAATATTTCAAATCGTTTTTAAATAAGTTAAGAAATTTACCCCGTAGTGAAATTTTGACATCTGCCGAAAGCAGAAAAGGGTTTGCTTCGCAAACCTCAGTCAAAATTCTACTACGGGGTTTAGCTAAAACGAAATTGCGGGCAAAAGCGGTTAGTCAAAGCGGTTTCCCGAAAGCGGCCGGTTTAGCGTCGTCTGCGGCTGGATTTGCGGCTATGGCGGCGGCGGCGAATAGTGCATTAAATTTAGGTTTAAACGCTCAAGGATTGAGTATCTTGGCCAGACAGGGTTCGGGTTCTGCCTGCCGTTCGATTTTTGGCGGCTTTGCCGAATGGCAAAGAGGAAAAAAAAGAGATGGCTTAGATTCCTTTGCCCGTCAAATAGCAAATGAGAATTACTGGCCCGATTTTCGGCTGGTTATCTGCCTGACTTCAAAAAAAGAAAAGAAAATCAAATCCCGGGCTGGAATGGCCCAAACCGTTAAAACATCGCCTTTTTACGATGGCTGGCTAAAAACAATTGACGATGATTTGAAAAAAGTCAGGAAAGGAATTAGGGAAAGAGATTTTTCTTTGGTTGGAAAAACGGCCGAGGAAAACTGTTTAAAAATGCATGCTTTAATGCTTACGACAAAACCAGCCATAATCTATTGGAATTCAGGAACGATAGCTCTTATTCATCGGGTTTTTGAATGGAGAAAAAATGGTTTAGAATGTTATTTCACCATTGACGCCGGTCCTCAGGTTAAGATTTTATGCCTTAAGAAAAATTTAAAAGTACTTTTAAAAAGAGTCAAAAAAATAGCCGGGCTTGAAGGTATAATCGTGGCAAAACCCGGCCCCGGCCCGAAAATCGTCAATAATCATTTATTTTAAAATGAAAAATTATTTTGATTTGAGGAAAATTTTTGCGCCGGGAGAAGAACTCAAGATTTTTTATGCAAGTGTCTTCTTTTTTAACTTCGCCTCCTCAATCCTGCAAATTTTTATTCCTCTCTATTTGTTCGGAAAAGGATTTTCTGTCGGATTAATCTTGTTGTTTTTTGCCGTAAGCCAAATGGGGCGGCTTTTTTCTCTGCCAATATGCGCTCATCTTTCAAGTTCTTTTGGCGCGAAAAAGAATCTTGTTTTGGCTTATATTTTGACTATATTTTATTTCTTATTTTTGCAAAGCGCAAATGATTTATCCCTCTACTTTTGGCTTAGCGCTTTGATTTTCGGCGTGACCCAATCGTTTTTTTGGCTGCCCTATCTTGTTCACCAATCAAAAATTTCGCCCAATGAAAAGCGCGGAAAAATTGCGGCTCGGCTAATGATTTATTCAACTATTGCCAACGCCGTGGGTCCCTTTTTGGGCGGAATAATTATTGCCGGTTTCGGTTTTAATTATGCCTTCCTCTCGGCGATTTTAATAATTATCCCGGCAATCGGTTTGCTGTTATTAACGCCGGAAGTGTCAAAAATCCGGAAAATTAAGTTTAACCTGATCAACGTCGGCAAGATTTATCCCGATTTAATTGCCAATGGCTTTTTTAATTTCCAGGCCTATTTAAATTTTGCGATTTGGCCAATTTTTATTTTTATTATTGTATCCCGTTATCAAACAATCGGATTTATCCAAACCGTTTCTTTGTTTATCTCTCTATCCGCTTTTTATCTTGTGGGCAACTGGACCGATAAGTTCAACCGCGGAAAAATATTATTTTTAGCCACCGTTTCTAACAGCGCGGTCGGCGCCTTGCGGCCCCTGGCAAATTCTTTACCGGGCGTCTTTTTACTAAATATTGCTTCGGTCTTCACCACTAATTTACAGGCAATTCCTTGGAATGTAAAACTTCAAGAACATCTGGACCAGGACGCCCGCACCGAATATATGTTTATTTTTGAGGTTGGCGGCACAATCCTGACTTTGCTGGGATTTTTAATATTTGTTGCATTAACTCAAACAATGTCTCTGAAAGATGTTTTGGTTTATGGGCTTATTATTAGCGCTTTGGCCGGCTTAGGAGCAAATATGGTAAGAAAATAAAATTATGCTTGAGGTTTCATCTCCCGGAAAAATACATATAATTGGAGAACACGCGGTTGTTTACGGGTATCCCGCCATTATTTCAGCCATTGATAGAAGAATAAAAATCAGAGCGGAAGAATCAAATAAGATTAAAATAAAAAATAATCTTTATCAAAAAGAGACCCAGTTTGAAGTTGAAGAGACCGCAGCCGCGGCAAAAAAGAGCCGGGAATTATGGAAAAAAGGAGACAAAAAAAATGATTTCACCGACCTCTTTGCTTTTTTAAAATCCGATTTTTGGAAAAGAAATAAGGCAACAATCGGTTTGATTTTGTTCTCACTTAAAATAAAAGACGGAGTTTCTTTAATAATTGACGGCGATTTGCCCTCCGGCGTCGGGTTGGGTTCCTCGGCCTCGCTGTCGGTAGCAATCACAAAGGCAATAGCCGAACTTTACGCTCTCCAAATTTCAAATCAGAAAATTAATGAAATTGCGTTTGAAATTGAGAAACTTAATCACGGCAGGCCAAGCGGCGGAGATAATTCCGCCTGCGCTTTTGGGGGCACAATTTGGTTTGAGAAAGAGAAAATTGAGCCCCTTTCCCTGCCCGATTTTTTAAAAAATTTAATCATTGTCCTGACTAAGAGAAAGTTAAGCACCGGCGACCTGGTTCAAAAGGTCGGAAATTTAGAAAAAAATTTCCGTGATTCAAAAATTAAAAATATCGCCGAGGCGACTTATAAAATGAAATTGGCTTTGAAAAATGAAAATTTAGACGAAATAAAATATCTCATCAATTTTGCTCAAGACAATTTGGCTGGGCTTGGAATATCGTCTCCGGAAATAAATGAGTTGGTTAGGGGGATTAGAGAAGTCGGCGGCGCGGCAAAATTATCGGGCGGAGGAGGAGGAACCGTAATCTGTTTTCATCAAAATAAAGAAAAATTGATTAAATTATTAAAGAAATTAGGGCCAAACTTTGAAGAAATAAAGTTAGGCGCAGAAGGAGTAAGGGTTGAGAGTTAACTTTAAATTATCTACAAAAAATAATGGAATAAAAATAATATGAGGGAATCAGAAAATATCAGAAGATTAAATAATATTGAAAAAAAAGAAAAAATAGGGCCAATAGAGAAAACTAAATTTGAAATACCGGAATACCTCAAACCGTATTTAACCTCCGAGCAGATGATGGGTAAACACGCAATTTCGTTAGAACAGGTTGAA
>JAGUVE010000048.1 GCA_020063075.1 Parcubacteria group bacterium
CAGTTGGATGTCCGCGGGCGAAAATTGGACAAGTGATATTCGTAACAAAGAAAGCGTTAAAGAATATCTCTTAATTGGCGTGACTGCTGAAACCGGTTTTGGCCAATGCGGTGATCCTTGGCGAACTTGGGGCTCGTACAGTCCCGATGAGGAAAGAGAATTTAAAGGCAAAATACCGCACTACCAAGTTGATGGTTTTAAGCGGGAAGACCTTGACGAAATAAGCAAATATCAAATTTGCCGGGATGATTATCTCCACGAGAAAGGTGATATTGTTCAGCACTCAAAAACAGTTTCTTTTAGAAGAAATTTGAAAGAGGCCTCACCTGTTGATTTTTTACCGGAAAAAATGTAAGATTGTCCTAATGGCGCAGGCGATAATTATTTTTTTATTTTTGATTGTTGTTGGTTTAATTGGGATGGTTTTTTTGTTATTGAAAAGAAAACCAGAAAAGCAGTCAGAGGCGCTGACGATGTTGCAACCGCAAATGCTCATGCTGCAACAGCAGGTAAATCATGTTAGCCAGACCTTAGATAGTAAACTTTCGGAATCAACAAAAGCCATTCAGCTTCAATTTGGTCAAAGCGCAAAGATTATTCAGGACGTTACGGAGAAATTGACCCGCCTTGATGAAACCAATCGCCAAGTTGTTGGTTTTGCCGACCAGCTTCGCAATCTTCAAGATATTTTGAAAAATCCGAAGCAAAGGGGAATTTTGGGAGAATATTATTTAGAAACAGTTTTAAAAAATGTCTTGCCGCCGGGCTCTTATCAAATGCAATATCCTTTTAAAGATGGCAGCATCGTAGATGCGGTAGTGTTTGTTGATAAACGGATTATTACAATTGATTCAAAATTTAGCTTAGAAAATTATAATCGCATAATTGAGGCCCCCAATCCGGAAGAAAAGAAAAAATATGAATCGGCTTTTATCGGCGACCTTAAGTCAAGGATTGAAGAAACGGCAAAATATGTAAAGCCGGAAGAAAATACAATGGATTTTACATTTATGTTCATTCCATCAGAAGCCGTTTATTATGATCTATTGATAAATAAAGTTGGCGCGGTTACCGAAGACACTAATAACTTGATTTATTATGCAAACAAAAATAAAGTGATAATTGTTTCGCCAACGTCATTTTTGGCTTATTTGCAAACCGTCCTGCAGGGACTTAGAAACCAGAAAATTTCAGAACAGGCAAAAGAAATAATTAAAGAAGTTGAAAGATTGAGGAGACACCTATGGACTTATAGCGAATATATGAAGAAATTGGGCAGTCATCTGGGAACGACCGTCAGCGCCTATAATAAGGCAAGCAAAGAGTTTAGCAAGGTTGACAAAGATGTGGTAAAAATTGCGGGAGGAAATGAAAAAATAGAAATTAAAGAAGTGGAACTTCCTTTGCTGGAAGAATAAAATTATGTTAGCTGTGATTAAAACCGGCGGTAAGCAATATATTGTCTCGCCGGGCAAAAAAATAAAAATTGAAAAAGTAGCTCAAAAGGAAGGTGAAAATATAACCTTCAACGAGGTTTTGCTTTTGGAAAAGGAAGGCAAGGTTGAAATTGGAACCCCGCTGGTGAAGAATGGTAAGGTTGTCGGAAAGATTTTAAAGCAGGGAAAATCAAAAAAGGTAATTATTTTTAAGGTTAAAAAAAAGAAGCGCTACAAAGTGAAAAAGGGCCATCGTCAGCCATTTACCGAAGTAGAAATCACTAAAATAGATATATGATAGATATATGCTCGCTTGCATATCTGCCGTATATCGCAGCCGAAGGCTGCATATTTCTATCGTCGGCTTTCTAAAGCCGAAGCAAGCGTTTCTTCATCAGCATATTCCAACTCTCCTCCTATTGGTAAGCCACGGCCAAGCCGGCTGATTTTTTTATTATAGGGCCTTAAAACCCTTTCTAAATAAAACGCCGTTGCCTCCCCTTCGGTAGTGGAGTTTGTGGCAATGATAACTTCCTTAAAATCCGCGCCAAAGAGTCCGAATTTTTGAGGATTTTCAAGCCGAACTTTTAATTCTTCAAGGCGAAGCTCTTTGATTTTCTTTTTTTTCAAGAAAGAAACGGTCCCGCCTAAAATAAAATAAAGTCCCCGGTATTTTTTTATTTTTTCAATCGCATCCAGGTCAATTTCTTTTTCCACGACGCAGAGTAGAGTTTTATCTCGCGAAGGATTGGAGCAAATTGGGCAGAGTTCGGCCCCGCCTTCGCCAAGGCTTCGGCGGGCAAAGTCAAAAGGATTGAAGCAAAAACGGCAAATTTTGACATTTTTTTTAATTTCAGAAATTGTCGCGACCAACTCCTCTATTTCTTCTTGGCCTTTTCCCATTAAATAAAAAACAAAGCGGGCCGCGGTTCTTGTCCCCACGGTCGGAAATTTAGAGAATAATTCAATTAGTTTTTGAATAGCAGGAGGATACATCTTATTCTCCAGTATAGCCCTTTTCCAAACTTCTGAATGTTACCATTCTTTCGTCAAAATACAATTCAACCTTCCCCACAGGACCGTTTCTGTGTTTTGCGACCATTATATCAGCGATGCCTTTTTTTTGGGTATCTTGCCTGTATCTGTCCTCGCGATATATGAATAAGACAACGTCCGCATCTTGTTCAATACTATTATGAAGTATAATATCATTTGCTACAAAATTATGAGTTCCGGGAACAGTGGCATCATAAACTTCTTCTATTTCTAAGGGAGTGATGGAAACAATTTCATCCCAGAAAATATCTGACTCTGCGTAAGTTTTAATTCCGGGTGAGGCAAGATATGCCGCTATTTTTTCCAATCTCATAACCCCGACACCATTTCTAAAGAGAGAATTTTTTCCGCCAAAGGCAGTATTCAATCCCTGAGTGCAAATCTGCGACCATAAAACATTCCTTTCCATTCTAATTCTGTCAATTATAGTTTGCCATATTTCTTTAGGCGCGACATCTAAATTGGTATTAGAAACAATTTGTTCAAGGTAATTTATAAGACGAGATAAAACCTTGTCTTTGACGCCGAAAACTCCGATTTCTTTTAGAAACCTTAACTGATGTTCTTTCCCCTGGACGTGTATCTGATAGCAAATCCTATAGCCCTGCTTTTTTTGCTCTCTGATTTTGCTTCTGATTCCAAATCTTAATAACAGATGTTTAACATCTTTTGCTAATCTTTGGCTGGTTGTAGCGTAATAAATGGCGGCTGATGGTTTTCTTCCCTCTAACTTTTTTTCGCTTATATTGCCATCGGTGCACCACAGATGTTTTAAAAACAAGGCTAATTTTGCATTATCTAAACTAAATATCGCTTGAGGGATATGTTTTTCATACGACCTCGCCAATTTTAATCCTAAATGGGAAAACCAATTTACAATCGGATGATGTTTTCCTCGTGCAAGGCGATAAGGGGAGGGCAAATAAACGTGCCGCCAATTTTTTTGACGAACAATTCTTGGTTTAATTCCAAACAACTTTTCTGAAGTTTTGGCTACAATTTCAATACTTTCTTTATCTCCGCTTGTGTAATGAATTGGTTGGCGCGGGATAACGCAGCCATCGCCCAAGAGATGCGCTAAAAGGATGATTTCTTCATTTGAGACTTCATTTTTAGGTTTTAAGGGCGAAAGTTTTTTTGCAATTGCGATTCTATCGCCGGGTTTTAATTTTTCCAAAGCATGCCACTCATTAAGTTTTAAAAAAGGGTGATTGGCCGAGGCCTTGATTTCAAAACCGCTTCTGGTTTTTAATAAATATAATCGTTTTTTTCCGCTGCAAAACACTTTTGAAATATTCGCCGCTTTTAATTTCAAATCTTCGGCCAAAGTATAAACTGGAATATTTTCTTTTCCGATTAATTCTCTAATTTCAATTCTTTCTCCCGTATCGGCTCTCATTAAAAGGGTATCCCCGGCCAGACAGCCCGACTGGCGCAAATCCGCCAACCGCGGAATCTGGGGAGACCTCATCTCAACGGCGCGCGATAATTGAGAAATTACCAAAACCGGAATTTTTAATTCTCTGGCAAGGGCTTTTAAAGCCCGCGAATTTTCAGAAACCTGCTCAACCAGGCCGGCGTCGGGATTCATAGGTTCCATTAACTGCAAGTAGTCAATAATCACCAATCCCAGGCCTTTTTCCGCCTGGAGTCGCCGCGACATCGCCTTCATCTGCAAAACGGTAGGTGACGCCGCATCGTCAATATAAATCGGAGCTTCGGACAAAGTTCCCATTGCCTGCTGAATTTTGGCAAAGTCGTTGTCTTCGCCCTGGGCGGATAACCGGCCCGTTCTCAAACGCCAGAGGTCAACCCCGGCAACGCTGGCAATCAATCTGTCAACCACCTGGTCTTTTGACATTTCCAAAGAAAATATGCCAACCGGCATTTTTTGGCGCGTGGCGATGTTTGCCGCAAAATTCAGCGCCAAAGCGCTTTTACCGATAGAAGGTCTTGCCGCCAAAATTATTAAGTCAGATCCCTGGAGTCCGGCTAAAATATTGTCTAAATCCGAAAACCCGGTCGGCAGGCCCCTCAGGCCTCCTTTGTGTTTTGACAAACGGTCTATCCTCTCAAACGCCTCTTCCAGAGTGTCTTTAACCCAAACAAAATTCTGGGTTAAACTTTTTTGGGCAATGCTGAAAATCCTCCGTTCGGCTTCGTCCAATAATTTATCCGTATCTTCTATTTCTTTGTAGCCAAGCTCGTTTATTTCCTGGGAAGCGGAAATCAGGTCTCTCAAAATTCTTTTCTTTTGAACAATTTTGGCGTAGTTTAAAACATGGCTGGCTGTCGGGACCGAATTTATCAACTCGGTCAAATATGAAATCCCTCCGATTTCTTCCAACAGCTTTTTATCTTTAAGGCGATTGGAAGCGGATAACAGGTCAATGGGTTCCCCTTTTTCAAACAGCTCCTGGCAGACCCGATAAATTTGTTGATGAACTCCGCGGTAAAAATCCCCTGGCCTCAAAAAATCAGCCACCCTGACAATTGCGTTTTTATCCAGCATCAAACACCCCAAAAGCGATATTTCGGCTTCCACCGATTGCGGAGGAATTTTATCAGGCAATTCTGAGCTTGGAGAGTTATTACTCATCGGGTATAATATATCAAAGCTTGCCGAGTTTATCAAGGATTAAATTTTCGATAATTATTTTATGAAAGTCGCCCTGATAACATCGCATTCTCTAATCAATCCGGGCGGAGTAAAACGTCACATTTTGGGGTTGAAGGAAGAGTTTAAAAAAAGAGGCGTTTATTCAAAGATTATCGCGCCGAGAAGAAAAAAATCCGAAAATTATGGGGAAGACGTTATTTTATTGGGAACGGCTTTTCCGGTAATCATTGGGGGTACCCAAGGCGACTTTGTAATCAACTTTAATCCTTTGGCAATAGACAGAGTTTTAAAAAAAGAAAAGTTTGATGTCCTTCATTTTCATAATTTTACCTTTGCCTCTACTTGGCAAATTTTAGAGAAGTCAAATTCTTTAAATATTTTGACGGTTCATGCTAATCCCGAAGGAAGCAAATTTTTGAGCGATTCGGGTCTTCTGGCATTATGGAGAAAAATTATCGGCTTTAAAATAGACGGTTTAATTGGAGTTGCGCCTCTTTGCCTGAAAGGATTTGAAAATTTTAAGGGTCCTAAAACCATTATCCCCAACGGGATAAATTTAGAAGAGTTCAATCCCAAGGCCCTAAAGCTCAAAAAGTTTCCCGGTGGAAAATTAAATCTTTTATTTGTCGGCCGGCTTGAGGAAAGAAAGGGTCTAATTTATTTGCTCCGTGCTTATCAAAAATTAGAAAATGACTTTAAAAATTTGCGGCTGTTTGTCATTGGCCAGGGACCTTTAAAAAAGGAGTGCGAAGGATATGTCAAAAAAAATGGCTTAAAGGAAGTATATTTTGAAGGAGAAAAAACAGACCGGGAATTAGTTTCTTATTATAACACCGCCGATATTTTTATTAGCCCGGCAATTTTTGGGGAAAGTTTCGGAATAGTTTTTTTGGAGGCAATGGCTTGCGCAAAACCGGTGATTGGCTTTGCAAATGACGGCTATAAAGAATTTTTAAAGGATAAAAAGGCAGGAATTTTGGCTAAAAATCAGGACGAAAAGGACCTGGCAAAAAAAATCGCAACTTTAATCAAAAATCAAAAATTGAGGGAAAAAATGGGGAAATACGCATTAAAAGAAGTTAAAAATTATTCCTGGAAAAATGTTGCTGATAGAGGTCTTGATTTTTATCAATTATGCCAAAAAGAAAAAAAATCGAAAATTAGAAATTAGAAATTTTCTTTATCTTCGGGCCTTCTTTTGCGTCTTCAATTTGATAGCCAAGGTTATTGATTTTTTTCCTGACTTCATCCGCTTTTTCAAAATTTCCTTTTTTTCTTTCTTCTTCCCTTTCTTTAACTAATTTCATAACTTCGTCCGGTATCTTCTCTTTTATTTTCTTAAAGAAGATGAAATTGAAGAATTTATCCATTTTTCCCAAAAAGTTTAAAATATCTTCAGCCGCAGAAGGGAACATTTTATTTTGAGCAATTAGAGAATTTCCTCTATTTATTAAATTAAAGAGCGAAGCAATTGCTTTCGGGGTATTAAAATCGTCATCCATCGCTTTCTCAAACTCCTTCCGAGTTACTAAAACTAAATTTTTAACTATTTTTGAGTTTTGCTTGTCCTCCGTAGCCTTGGCGGAGGCGGAAGTTTTTAGTTTACTTATAAATTCATCTATTCTTTCCAGTTCCTTTTCGGCTTGCAAAATTGAATTTTCAGTATAATCAATAGGGGAGCGGTAATGGGCTTTGATGACAAAAAGGCGTAAAATTCGCGTCGGATATTTCTTCAAAAACTCCCGAATGGTGACGAAATTGCCGAGGGACTTTGCCATCTTAGTTCCTCCTACGGTCAGGAATCCCGTATGAAACCAATACCTGACGAGGGGCTTTTTTCCGGAAATCGCTTCCATTTGAGAAATTTCCGCCTCGTGATGCGGGAAAATCAAGTCCTTTGCCCCGCCGTGAACGTCATATTGGGGTCCGAAATATTTTTCGGTGATTGCCGTATCCTCAATATGCCAGCCGGGCCTGCCGTCTCCCCACTGACTTGGCCAGCTTGGTTCAGTAAAGGGTTTTGCTTGCCCCGTAGGAAGCCGAAGGCTTTCCTTTGGGGAAAATTTCCATAAACAAAAATCCCCTCTGTTTCTTTTTCCTATGCTTTCATCAATCCTCGTTACCGCGTCTTCCGCCTGCAAAGCCGTTCTTCTTGATAATTTTCCGTACTCCTTGAATTTTGAGATATCGTAATAAATTCCGTCTTCAATTTTATAAGCAAAACCTTTTCTTGAAAGCCGTTCAACCTGGGAGATTATTTCTTTAATGTGCGAGGTCGCCCGGGCGTATTTTGTTATGCTATTTACGGCAAGGGATTTCATATCTTTAAAATATTCCCTCTCAAATTTCCGGGTTAGAACTTTCCAGGAAACATTTTCCTCTTTTGCCCGATTTACGATTTTATCGTCAACGTCGGTTATATTTTGCAAATAAAAAACATTATAACCTTTTTCTTTTAAATACTTCACAAGCATATCAAAAACAATATAGGTCCTGGCGTGGCCGATGTGGGAAAAATCATAAGTGGTCGGCCCGCAAACAAACAGTTCAACCTTCTTTCCTTCTTTCGGCTTAAAAACTTCTTTTTTCCGGGATAAGGTATTATATGCTTTCAACATATCTCTATTTTAGTCAAATTTTTACATATTTGCAAACGAGCAAACTATCTCCTTGACAAGCTTTTTTGATTCGGTTAACCTTCGAAGTGTTAGCAGTTATTGTTAACTTTTGAAAACACAAATGCAGTTTGGGAAAGCAGGTGCAAATCCTGCGCAGTGCCGCTACGGTGATTCGCTCCGTTTTGCCAAAATTGGCGAGACAAGCGGAAAGTCCGAAAACCAACCCTGCATAAATTAATCTGCCTCGCGCAAGGTAAAATAGCTTTTTTATTTCTAAGATATGGACTCCCGCTTGAGGCGGGAATTTTTATTTTATGGGCAAAAAATTATTATCAATATCGTTAGTTTTGTTGTTAATATCGACATTTTTGCCGTTTAGTTCGGCGCAAGGCGACATAAATTCCGCCATTGCTTATCTTGAAACCAAAAGCCCTAATCCCTGGATTACAATGGCGCTTGTTGCCGCCGGAAAAACGGCTGATGTTGATTACTTAAAATCCGCTGCCTACACCAAAACAACGGACTATGAAGCGGCAATATTAGCTTTGGCCGCCGCCGGCAAGAACCCGGGAACTTTTCCTGACACGGATTTTGTCGCCGCTCTTAAAACTTTTCATACCGATGGACAAATAGGATATGCTACCATTTTAAACGACGATATTTTCGGGGTCTTAGCGCTTATCGCCGCCGGCGAACCAGCAAGCGATACGGTTGTTCAAGACGCCAAGAATTTTATTTTAAGTAATCAAAACAGCGGCGACGGCGGTTGGTCTTTCGCAGTAGGAGGGGGAAGCGACACCAATATGACGGCTATGGCCATTATGGCGTTGCTTGAGGCGGGTGTGTCCAAAACCGACTCTCACATTACAAACGCCGTAAACTACTTGAAATCCGCTCAGAATAACGATGGCGGTTTTTCTTACGACCCGCAAAGTCCCTATGGAACTAGTTCTGACGCTTCGTCTGACGCTTGGGTGATTTCAGTCATCTATAAACTTGGAGAGAATCCGGCAAATTGGACAAAGAGCGGCAATAACCCAATTAGTCATTTGCTTTCTTTACAAGTTCAACAAGGATATTTCGATGACGGCTTTGGCGACAGTCAATTCGCCGCGATTTCTACCTCTTACGCTGTGATAGCCTTATCGGGCAAATACTATCCTGTGGGAGTTAGCTCTGTTCCTTCGGTTCCCAATGTAGATTATAAGATTGAAGGAAGCGCTGGCGTTTTGTGCGAAGGGAGGGTTAACGCGCCAGACCCCTTGGAATTAGTTAAGTTAATCGCGCCCTCTTGCGGTTTCACTTATTACATTCAGGAAACTTCCTATGGACCTTATTTGAATAGGATTGGGAACGATGTGGCGACAGGGACGACTGGCTGGCTTTACGCGGTTGACTTTGTTACGCCTAATGTCGGAGCGGCCGATTATGACCTGCAAAACAGCGATTATGTTATTTGGCATTTTGGTGATTTTGACTGGCAGCCGGCTGGCGCAGCCGAACTTAATTTGAACGTTAATATATTGCCTATTGAAGGGTCGGCGGGGCTGCCGGGGGAGAACGACTCGGTTTCTTTTAGCGTAAATGTTTCGGGCGGAGGCAATAATTTAAGCTTTGGCGATGCCGCGCCGGGAGCGGTTATGTCCCAGACCGTAACTATCGCCAATCTCGGAACGAATGGTCTTTACATTGAAAGCGTTGTTAACGGCGATGAGGTCTTTAAAAATTACTTAAATATTGACAATGTTTCTTGGCGCGATTTCGGCGCCACTCTCCAAAGCGGAGGCAGTAAAAACGCTGAAGTGAAATTAGCGATACCCTCCTCGTATTCTAATCCGGGAACAAAGTCGGGCAAGCTCATCTTCTGGGTAAAATCAGAACAATGAAAAAACTATTGCTGCCTATTTTTTCGCTCATCTTCGCGGCTTATTCGATTTTTTCTGCGCAAGCAGTAGGTCTTTTTGTTTCTCCCAAAGAATTAAAAGTTTCAGTTGAGGCCGGTGAAACCGCAGTTCAAAAATTGAATGTTAAAAATCCATCCGGCGAAGTTGCTATTTTTGAAGTTTATCCCGATGACTTAGAGAAATTCATTAAGCTCTCGCCGACCAGTTTTATTCTTGAATTTGGCGAGAGCCGGGAAGTCGCTGTCCAGATAACCCCGAAAGAAGAGGGATTATTTAAAACCAATATCTCGGTAGTTGCCAGTCCCGTGGCAAAATCATCTTTCAATACCGGCAGCGGAGTGAAAATTCCCTTGGAGATTACAGCCACTAAAAATACTTCTTGGTTTTTGGCGGCGATTGCCAATCTGCCCCTGAGCTCCCGCGGAGTTTTGGCAATTGCTTTATTATTACTGATTGTCGGTGTTGGTTATTTTGCAGTAAAATTATATAGTAAACTCCGTTAGAAGTAGTATTTCTAACGGGGTAAAGGTCGGCGATGTAATTAAATGGAAATTTACCAATGAAAAACAATAAAGAGAAATTATTTTTAATTTTATTGATTTTGCTCGGCGCGGTCAGCGTCCTTCTGCGCTTGGCGCCCCATATGCCCAATTTCACGCCTATTGGAGCCCTATTCCTGTTTGCCGGCCTTTACGCAACGAGAAAGCGGTGGCTGCTGGCTCCAATCGCGGTAATGCTTGTTAGCGACGCAATGATTGGCTTTTACGATTGGAAGCTGATGGCGGCTGTCTACGGAAGCTTTTTGGTTTATACCCTGCTCGGAAGAATTATCAGAAATAACAAATCATTCGCTGCGGTTGGAGGCATTACTTTTGCCGGAGCTTTGTTTTTTTATCTGACAACCAATTTTGCTGTTTGGGCATTCGGGAATTGGTACCCCCATACGATTCAGGGATTAATCTTGAACTATGAATTGGCTTTGCCGTTTTTTAGAAATACCTTATTAGGGGACTTATTCTATGCCGGGGTCTTTATGGGCAGCTACGAATTAGCGGCAAAGTTTTTTGCCGCGCTTTTCCGCGTTCCGTCAAGACAGACCGCTTAAGCCCCATACTTAATTAAGCAGTCATTTGAGGGTCTTGAGGGTTTTGGGTCGCCGGCGTCTATGATTAAATCAGGCCGGCCTTTTTTTTGCTTTTTTAAAAAATTATGCTAATCTACTAATTGCGAAGCAATTAGTAATGTTAAAATTTAATTATGAAAAAAATTGACATTGTTTTAGCAATAATTACGGGAGAGATTGTAGCTTGGTCTTTTTACGGTATTTTAAAGACCGCAAAAATTGACATCGGACTTTTGGCTTTGATTCTGTTTATCTTGTTTCCCCTGATTACTCTTTTTTGTCTTTGGATAGCTTTTCTCATCGGCAGGAAATTTTTATTTGTTTTTCAGGTTGCAAAATTTGTGTTGGTCGGAGTTTTAGCTACCATAGTTGACCTGGGAGCGTTTAGTGGCTTGATTTTGATTTCAGGCATTGCTGCGGGCTTCTACGCTTCGGTCTTCAAAGGAATCACTTTCATTGCCGCCACCGGTAGCAAGTATTTTTTGGATAAGTTCTGGGCTTTTGAAAAGATGGAAAAAACGGGTATGGGAAAAGAGTTCAGCCAATTTTTTATTGTCACCCTGATTGGTTTTGCGGCTAATGTCGGGTTATTCTCATTTATTAACAACAACATCGGTCCCCAATTCGGAATAGAAACAAAACTTTGGGCAAACTTGGCGGCGCTTTCCGCCGCCGTCCTGACCGCGGCATGGAATTTTTTCGCCTATAAATTTATTGTCTTTAAAAAATAATATGGCTCAGGTGTTTTACAGAAAGTACAGGCCTCGGGCATTTTCCGAGTTTGTCGGTCAGGAGCACATTGTAAAAACACTAACCAATGCCTTGGCTTCCGGGCTTATTTCCCATGCCTATTTGTTTTCGGGACCCCGGGGTTCCGGCAAAACAAGTTTAGCCCGTCTTTTTGCCAAAGCCGTAAATTGCGAGAGTAAAAAAAGAGGCGAGTCAGAGCCCTGCAATAAATGCAGTTCCTGCCTGGAAATAAACGAGGGGAGGTCAATTGACTTAATTGAAATTGACGCCGCTTCGCACCGGGGAATAGACGAAGTAAGGGAACTGAGAGAGGGAATTCGTTTTGTTCCGGTCAAGTCAAAATACAAGGTTTTTATTTTTGACGAAGCCCATCAATTAACAAAAGAAGCCGCCAACGCTCTTTTAAAAACACTGGAAGAACCGCCCTCCCACGCTATTTGCATTTTAGCCACAACCGAAATTCATAAAATGATTCCGACCATTCTTTCCCGGTGCCAGAGATTTGATTTCCGGCGGCTGACCTTGAAGGAAATTTTAGAAAAACTCGCGAAGGTCATACAGGAAGAAAAAATTAAAATTGAAAAGCCGGCTTTGGAACTCATTGCTTTGAATTCCCAGGGTTCGTTAAGAGACGCAGAATCGCTTTTGGACCAGGTTTTTACTCTTTATGGCGAGACGCGGGAAATCAAAGCCCAAGACCTTAAGGATTTATTGGGACTGGTTGAAATGGGGCTTATCGGCCAATTTACCGAATTCATCGCCCAAAAAAAATCGGCCCAAGCGATAAAATTTATAAACGAACTCAACGAAAAGGGCATGGATTTAACCGAATTTACCAAAACCCTGCTTAATTATTTGAGACAGGCATTGCTCTTGAAAATAATGGGCGAGGACGGCAATCCGTTGATTTCCGGCTTAACAAAAGAAGAATTCCAAAAATTAAAAGAACAATCGGAAATTTTTAAAGAGGAGGAAATAAAAAAAATCATCCACCTTTTCCTTGAAGCCCAAACCAAAATGCGATACTCGCCGATTCCCCAGTTGCCCTTGGAATTAGCGATAATTGAATCTTGCGGACTTGCTGAATAACTAAGGGTATTGTTTTTCCTGAAAACGAAGAAAAAAATTAATCATTCCGGGGTCGGCTAATGGTAGGCCAGGGCCCTTTGGAGGCTCTAATGTAGGTTCGATTCCTACTCCCGGAACCATGCTGTTGTGCGGGACCTCTCGCTTCCTCTTTCGCCCTTTGGGCTTCGGCGGACGGGTCGGCGGACGAATTTAGTATTTCGCTTCGCGAAGCGAGGTCTTTTATAACTCCTCTCCCTATCAAGCTAAAATCGTTGATGATAAAATTTTAAAATAAAGGTCGAGTAGATTAATTTTACAATGAAAAAATAAATATATGGCTAGAAAAATTATTAAACAAGCAAAAGGTCCGTTGGAAATTAAACCACAGAAAGAATCCGTCTGGATTTGTATGTGCGGATTGTCAAAAAATCAACCACTCTGCGATGGTTCGCATAAAGTAACGGAAACCGAAGAAGATGGCAAAATATACGAATACGATAAAGAAGGACATAAAACAGAATTAAAAAATTAAGGATTTGAAATCTAAACCCACTCACCTTGCCCGCCTGCTGTTCTGTAAAGCAGAACTGCGATTTTTGCCCGCCGTAGCTTTAGCGAAGGAGAGCAGGTCGCCTCGAAAAAATTTATTTCATAAATTTAACAGGATAAAGATTTTACTCAAGACAGACAGCCAGTATAAAACTTCTCTGATTTTCAGAAAAATTTTTGAGTGCGACGCAAAGCGTCGCCCATTGTTTTACGAGGATTTCTTCAACTTTTTTATTTCGTAAAGTCAGGTTCGAACCGAAGATTTTTTGGAGGGACGATTTTTTGGAGGGAAGGTCGTCGTTTTTTACTATTCCGTCAAGTAAAGAAGCGTCTTTTATCCACTCCCGCCCAGCGGCGGCGCTTTTACGCCGCCGCCGAATTTCGTTTTTTGCTTCGCAAAAGTGCCGCAATAAAAAGTGTCGTTCTTGCCCCAGCCCTCCCGTGCGCGGGCAACGACAAGGAACTCCCCGAATTATTATATTACAATTTGGAATATAACACAATGGAATATAGAATATAAATATGTCTAAAGTAATTTACTCAAAAGACCATAAATATATTGTTGGACAACTGAAAAAGGCCCGCCAAGAGGCCGGTTTGGAGCAGGCAGAGGTTGCTAAATTGCTTGGCAGGACACAATCCCATATTTCAAAGGTTGAGGCGGGACAGTGGCGTATTGATGTTGTCGCACTTAAAGAATTTGCAAGAATTTATAAAAAATCAATTGATTATTTTTTGAAATGACTAATTCACCAAATAAATTTGTCGTAGCAAAGAGGGGTATTGTGGCTCTTGGAGAGATTGTGATTGAAAAGAGTGATAGTTGGCGTTATAAGATCAGAAGCGAAAAATTATGCTTCGGTATTTTTTATAAGAATTTGGAAACAAGTTGACTTGGGTAAAAATGATTTTGAAATTATAGACGTAAGAAAAACAGGAGACGGATTTTCAAAAAAAATTTGTAATGTCTGCCATAAACTCAAAAAGACGACAGAGTTTGCCAAGAATCAAAACGCTAAGAATAATAGATCAGTGAGACGACCGTCATGTAAAGACTGCCGTATAAAGATGGAAGGTGTTGGAGTATCTAGAGAAGATAAACTCAAGTGGCTTAAGAAAAAACCGGTAAACGAACCTTTTGAATGTCCAGTTTGTAAAAAGAGAACAATTGCTGGCATAACAAGTAAGGTGGTTTTAGAACACGACCATCATACCGGAAAAGCTGGGGGTTGGATTTGTGATAGCTGTAATACTGGGCTAGGACGATTTAAGGACGATATAGAGTTGCTAAAAAGTGCGATTGAATTTATCAAGAAAAATTATTAAAGATTAAAGTATTTTAATCTTTTCTTTGTAAGCTCTACGTATTCTTTTGATATATCGCACCCAATATAGTTGCGTTTATTTATGGCGGCCATTTTGCAGGTTGTTCCAGAGCCACACATTGGATCAAAAACAACGTCTCCTATCTTTGTCCACGAGAGGATGTGATCTTCTGCTAATTTTTCTGGAAAAATCGCGGTGTGCTGAAAGGCAATTTTATCGCTTGTTGAACCATGAAGCCCTACGGCGTATTCCCATATATTTGTCAGGGTTTTATCCGGTTTTAATTTACCCAATATCTTTTTGTTTACTCCATCTGCTTTTTTATTGAACGTCAACATCTCTTGTCCTTGTCGAACTGTCTTGGTTTTTAAGGGATTGAATGTTTTGGGAGAACCCTTACTAAAGACAAACATAAACTCATAACAATTTGTGTAGGCGTTGGATCTCATAAAAGGAGTGTTTTTTTTCCTATAAATCATGACATCATGGGCGTTGAATCCTATGTCTTGAAAAGATAGGGCTTGTCTAAAACTCGTAAGACTTCTGTTTCCTTTGTTTATTTTATCCCCGACCACCCACACTAAGACACCCCCCTTGTTGCAAATGCTTATATAAGGGCGGAAAACGAAGAAGGTAGAAAAGATTTAGATTTTTTAGAGAATAATCTACTCTCAAAATGTGCTAATTGTTCCTATACAGATGTTTTGGGTATTGATTTATGAAACCGCTTTCGGAAAAATTTATAAAACAGTATTCTTGGCAGGATTTAAAGAAGTTTCAATAACGGCGGCGAAAATTATCAAAATTCAGCGTCTGGATTTTCTTTGAAAAAAGTTCGGATTTTGTTCAGGACAGACAACACAGGGACAACGCTTAACCCGAGAATTTTCTCTCGGGTTTTTGCTTTAAAGCCGGTTATCCGCTTGACAGACATTCTTGATAATAATAAAATCTAAATAAGAATGATTACTAAAAAGAAAATTGAACGGCTAACCTCCCAAAAGAAGATTATTGTTGACTATCTGAAAAGCGTTAAAACTCACCCCTCGGCTAAAGAGATTTATTTTAATGTCAGAAAAAAATTACCAAGAATAAGCAGGGGAACAGTCTATCGGATTCTTAATAATTTAAAAGAGAAGAGTGAAATCTTAGAAATCCATTGCGGAATATCTAATTATGACAGCGATGTTTTTCCCCACGGACATTTTATTTGCGAAAAGTGTGAAAGAATTTACGACGTGAGCGATGAATGCGGAAAATGCAACATCATCAAATCCAAAAAAACAAAGGTCGGTAAAATTAAAAATTATAAAGTTTATTTTTATGGACTTTGCAAAAATTGTTCCAAACAATAAGAGATACTGTCACGATTGCGAAAAGGAAATAAAAATTAGCGGAAAAGAAATCAAAAACGGACTTTTGCTTTCATATGAGGATAACGGAGAGAAGATAAAAGTTTTTAAGTGCAACGATTGTTTTAAGAAAAATCCCGGTTTAACTAATTTTAGAAAGTGCGAGGTTTATTCAAGGGTCGTGGGATATTTAAGGCCGCTCCAACAGTGGAACGTAGGTAAAAAACAAGAATATCAAGAAAGAAAAGAGTATAAAATATCTAAGGAAAAATAAAAAGAAAAAGAAATATGGTGGGTTTGCAGAGAATACGGATATGTTCATTATTGAAAAACAGAAACAGAGAGACAATCAGCGCTATCAAGCTACGAGAAGTATTATTCTAATAATTTTCAGAAATATCCCAAAAGGCGATTTTTTTGGTC
>JAGUVE010000100.1 GCA_020063075.1 Parcubacteria group bacterium
GAAAAGCACGCTAATTTTATTGTTAATCTGGGCGGTGCAAAATCAGCCGATGTGAAAAAATTAATCACCCTGGCAAAAAGAAAAGTTAAAAATAAATTTAAAATTAAACTAAAAGATGAAATTCAGTATTTGTGATTGGGGTTGATAGGGGGCCGGCTTCTGTAAGCATCTTGTAAAAAATGACAAAGTTTATTAAAATTAAACAAATAAAATATAAAAATGAAGGTTGTAATAAAAACAAAAGACATAAAATTGGACCGAGCTCTTGAGGATTTTATTGAAAGAAAAATAAACGATTTGGAAAAATTTGCCAGCGTTTTTCAGGGCGAGAAATATTTTAACGGGTATTACGGAAAAGGAAAGCCGAGGGTAGAGGCCTGGGTTGAGATTGGGAGGACAACCCGGCATCACAAAAAGGGGCCTTATTTTTATGCCGAATGCCAAATGAGGTTTCCCGGCAGAAGTTTGCGCGCGACTTCAAGTTCGTTTGACTTGCGATTAGCCGTGTGCGAGGTTAAGGATGAATTGCAAGGGCAATTGAAGCAATACAAAGAAAAGGTGATTGCCAGGAGAAAAAGGGGTGAGAGGGTTTTGAAAAAGGATTTAAAGTTAGATCCGGCAACCAGACGCGAAATTGAAAAAGTAAAAGGAACGAGGATAAGAGAAGAGGGTATTTGATTGTATAGGAAACCGAAAGTTTCCTGTAAAGCAGGCAAAATTTCCGAAGGAAATTTTGCCTATGTGCTAAATTTTTAATCGCTTTTTCCCTCTTTGTTTGAGCGATTAATGCAATATGAGAAATTCAACAAAGGGGTCCAAAAGATGGGCCGTAAGAATAAAAAAACAAAATAAAAAGTATTTGGGCAATCACCTGATTGCCGAGTTTTGGCGGGGGAAAATTATTGAAGATGAAAAAAAACTAAAAGAAATTTTATTTGAAGCGGTAAGAAAGTCAAGCAATACTCCTTTAAAATTTACTTTTCATAAATTCAATCCCCGAGGAATAACCGGGGTTGTTTTGTTGGCTGAAAGTCATATCGCGCTTCATGCCTGGCCGGAATTCAATTATTTAGCAATTGACATTTTTACCTGCGGAAATAAGGCCAGGATTTGTAAAGCCCTGGAATATTTAAAAGCGGTGTTTAAGCCAAGAAAGGTTGAGGTTCGGGAAATAAAAAGGGGAATATTATAGACCTCATAGGTCTTATGAAAAAGAAATTCCTTTTTGGAAAAACCTGGTTTTTTGAAGATTTTATTACGGGCGAATTAAAGACTTCGGTTTGGGGATTTCAAATTGAGAAAGAAATTTATTCCGGAAAAAGCGAATTTCAAAAAATTGAGGTCTTTGAAACAAAAGAATTCGGAAGAGTTTTAGTTTTAGATGGTTTGGTTCAATTATCAACAAGACATGAAGTTATCTATCATGAAATGTTGGTTCATCCCGCAATGCTCTGCCATCCGAACCCAAAAACCGTTTTAATTATCGGCGGGGGCGACGGCGGCGCCCTAAGAGAAGTCGTTAAGTATCCCTTAAGACAAATTTTTCTTTGCGATATTGATAAAAAAGTGATTGAAGTTTCAAAAAAATATTTACCGTCGGTTTCAAAAAAAGCCCTTAGCGATAAAAGATTGGAAGTATTTAATGAAGATGCCTTGAAATTTGTAAAAAAACACAAAAATTTTTTCGATGCGATAATTGTTGACCTAACCGATCCAACGGGGCCCTCTTTGGCTCTCTGGACAAATAAGTTTTACAAAAATATTCTCCGCGCCTTGAAAGAAAACGGAGTGGCCTGCTTTCAGACGGGTTATCCGGAAGAAAGATTTGCTAAAAAAACAAGAGAAAAATTAGGAAAAATTTTTCCTTTCTTTAAAATTCACAAGGCCTTCATAGGTTGTTTTCCTTTCGGCGAACACACTTTCTCCCTCGCCTCCAAAAAAATAAATTTTGCTAAAATTAATTTTGAAAAAATAGAAGAAAAATACAAAAAATTAGAACTTAAGACCAAGTATTATTCTCCAAAAATTCATTTTGTTTCATATGTCAATAATTAGTAAAATTTTTGGCGATGCCAACGAGAAATATTTAAAGAAAATTCAGCCATTGGTTGAGAAAATAAATTCTTTGGAAAAGAATTTTGAAGGACTTTCAGACGCGCAATTGAAAGAAAAAGCAATTGAATTCAAAGAAAGAATTGGAAGTGGCGAGACCCTGGATGATGTTCTTTGCGAGGCCTTTGCTTTGGTTAGAGAAGCGGCTGAAAGGACTTTAAATCAGCGTCATTTTGATTGTCAGTTGGCTGGAGGAATTGTTTTGAAAGAAGGGAAGATTGCCGAAATGAAAACCGGCGAGGGAAAAACCCTGACCGCCACTTTGCCTCTTTATTTGCATGGTCTGGAAGGAAAGGGGTGCCATCTGGTAACCGTCAACGATTATTTGGCGAAAAGAGACGCGGTTTGGATGGGGCAGATATACAACGCGCTTGGATTGTCGGTTGGCTGCATCGTTCATGAGAATGCATATCTTTATGACCCCGCTTATCAACCAGAAGAAAGCACGCGCGAAATCAAAAATCCAATCTCAAAAATCAACAATGACGAAGACGAACGAGATAAAAAACGCGATATAACCGGTGGATTTAAGGTAATTGAAAGTTATTTAAGGCCTTGTTCAAGGAAAGAGGCGTATCTGGCCGATATCACCTATGGGACGAACAATGAGTTCGGATTTGATTATCTGCGCGATAACATGGTTTACGACTTATCTCAACTGGTTCAAAGGGGATTTAATTATGCCATCATCGACGAGGTTGATTCAATTTTGATTGACGAAGCCAGGACCCCTTTGATTATTTCAGCCCCTGATACGGAAAGTTCAAAATGGTATCTGGAATTCGCCAGGATCATTCCGAAATTAAATCCGGCTGAGGATTATCAGATTGATGAAAAAATGAGGGTAGCAACTCTTACCGAAAACGGGATTTCAAAAATAGAAAAAATATTAGGGGCAGGAAACATTTATGAAGAAAAAGGATTCAGATATTTGCATCATTTGGAACAAGCCCTGAAAGCCGAAGCCCTTTTTAAAAAAGACCGCGACTATGTGGTCAAAAACGGCGAGGTTATTATTATTGACGAATTCACGGGGAGATTGATGCCGGGGAGAAGATGGTCAGGCGGTTTGCACCAGGCAATTGAGGCAAAAGAAGGAGTTGGTGTCAGACCCGAATCTTTAACCTTGGCTTCAATTACTTTTCAAAACTATTTCCGCCTTTATAAAAAATTAGCCGGAATGACCGGGACCGCCCTTACTTCGGCTGAAGAATTTGATAAAGTTTATAAGTTAGAAGCGGTTGTCGTTCCGACCAACAAACCGCTTCTCAGGGTTAATTTGCCGGACAGGGTTTATAAAACAGAACAAGGAAAATTTAAGGCGGTGGTTGAAGAAATAAAAAATAGGCATAAATCGGGACAGCCGGTTTTAGTCGGCACAAGGTCGGTTGAGAAAAACGAATACTTAGGAAAACTTTTGGAAAGGGAAGGCATTCCTCACCAGATTTTGAATGCCAAAAATCACGAAAAAGAAGGAGAGATTATTGCCCAGGCCGGCAGATTGGGAAAAGCAACGGTTGCCACAAATATGGCTGGTCGAGGAGTGGATATTATTCTTGGCGGCAACCCTCAAAACTTAGAAGAAGCAAAGAAAGTCGTTGAATTGGGCGGGCTTCACATTATCGGCACGGAAAGGCATGAAGCGAGAAGAATTGATAATCAGCTAAGAGGCAGGTCGGGTCGTCAGGGCGACCCTGGCTCTTCCCAGTTTTTTATTTCTCTGGAAGATGACTTAATGAGAATTTTTGGCGGAGAAAAAATTATGCAGGTAATGTCGTTTCTGAAAATTCCCGAAGACCAGGCAATTGAAGTTGGTTTGGTTTCCAAAGCCATTGAAGAATCCCAGTCAAAAATTGAAGGAATGAATTTTGATTTGAGGAAACATTTGTTGGAATATGACGACGTGATGAATATTCATCGCGAAACCTTTTATCGCAAAAGAGGAGAAATTTTTTCAGCCAAATCAGAGGAACTAAGCGAAAAGATTTTGGAAATGTTTTTGAAAATCGGTTTTAAAAAAGATGACTTTGATAAAAAAGAAAAAGAAATCGGCAAAGAAAATTTTTACAAATTAGCGAAATTTGTTTCCCTAAGGATTTTAGACAACCTTTGGATTGAGCACTTGGAAAATATGGAGTATTTAAGGGATTCGGTTCGCCTGAGAGCTTACGGCCAAAGAGACCCCTTGGTGGAATATAAACAAGAAGGTCATCGGATGTTCAAAAAATTGCTTTCGGATTCGGAAACGAATACTGCCAATACTCTTTCCGGAGTAAAGGTTGGCCCGGCCCCGGCTCAAACAGCAAGCCCTGTTCAACCCGCAAAACTTGCCGGGGAGAAAATAGGCCGAAACGATCCCTGCCCCTGCGGCAAAACTAATCCCCAGACCGGCAAGCCAATGAAATATAAGAAATGCTGTTATCCCAAGTATGGCTAATTTTCAAACCCGAACTTGTAATGTTCGACTAAATGAGATATAATAAAATAGTTAAAGGTCGAAAAGTGATTTAATAATTTTTTATGTTTGATGATTTAAGAAACAAAGTGGTGATTATTACTGGTGCAAGAAGAGGAATGGGCAGGTCTGATGCCTTGACTTTGGCAAAAGCCGGAGCAAAAGTAGTGGTTTCGGATATTTCTTTAGAAGAGTGTCAAAAAGTGGTAGCTGAAATTAAAAAAAGGAAAGGTAAAGCAATAGCAGTAAAATGTGATGTGATGAAAAAAAATGAGGTGGAGAGTATGGTAAAGGCAACGGTAAAAAAATGGGGGAAGATTGATGTTCTGGTGAACAACGCAGGAATTGCCCAATTTAAACCATTTTTGGAGTTAACTGAAGAAGAATGGGATAAAACCATAGATATTAATTTAAAAGGATATTTTTTGTGCGCTCAGGCCTGTGCAAAAGAAATGGTAAAGCAAAAATCGGGGGTGATTGTTAATATTGCTTCAATTGCCATGGGCCAGGTGGGGATTGGTTTTCCGACTCTGGTTCATTACTGTGCTTCAAAAGGAGGAATAGCTGGAATGACCGAGGCCCTGGCTTTGGAATTAGCGCCTTATAATATTCGAGTTAATACTATTTCCCCAGGAGCGATTGAAACCCCAATGATTGCTCCCCTAAAATCCGATCAAAAAATGATGGAAGGACTTTTAGCCCGGATTCCGCTTCATCGGGTAGGAAAGCCAGAAGAGGTTTCAAATCTGGTTTTGTTCTTGGCTTCGGACGCTTCGTCTTATATGACTGGTTCCACGGTAGTGATCGATGGCGGTTGGTTAGCAGGTTAAACCCAGTAAGACAACTTTGACTGCCTTCAGCAAACTTGTCCCGACTTCGTCGGGACAAGTTAAATTAAAGTTGTTCCGCTGGGTAAGAGAGTGTACAAATTAATTTACATTACAACTCCAACCAAAAAAGAGGCGGAGAAAATAGCCCGGGTCTTGGTTAAAGAAAGATTGGCTGCCTGCGTTAATATGTTTCCCCTAAAATCAATTTTCAGGTGGAAAGGAAGAATTTTGAAAGAAAAGGAGGTTGCTTTGGTAGTGAAATCAAAGAATAAATTAGTAAGTAAAATTATCAAAAGGGCAAAAGAATTACATTCTTACGAAGTTCCCTGCATAATTTCTTTACCGATAGAAAAAGGCCTCCCGGAATTTTTAAGGTGGATTGAAAAAGAGACAAGAAAGTAAAGTAAAATAGGGCAATATGAAGAGAAAAATTACAGAAGATACAACCCTGGCTGAATTATTAAAAAATCCCGATGCCGGAGATATTTTGGCAAAATACAATTTTCCTTGTTTGAGTTGCCCAATGGCAAAATTCGAAATTAAAAAATTGAAACTCGGAGAGGTTTGTAAAACATATGGGATTGATTTAGAAAGCTTATTGAAAGAATTAAACCCCCCACACCTAATTCAGTGAAAGTTTGTGGTTATTGAAAGTCATAAGGCGAAGCCGCCTATCGGCTCTGATTATCTATTACCACAAGTCTTCATAAAATTAGGTGTGGGGGTAAATGAAAAGTTAAAAGAATGAAAAAGGACTCATTAGAGAAAATCAGGAAAGAAGTTTTGAATTGTAAAAAATGCCCCCTTTATAAAGAGAGGGGGAGACACGGCTATTATCCCGTTATCGGAGAAGGCAGAGAGAAGACAAAAATAATATTTGTTGGAGAGGCGCCGGGATTAAACGAAGCCAAAACCGGCAGGCCATTTTGCGGTTCAGCCGGGAAAATTTTGGATGAATTATTTAATTCGGTTAAAATAAAAAGAGAAAGTGTTTATATCACAAATATTGTTAAAGACAGACCGCCTAAAAATCGACCGCCAAGAAAAGAAGAAATTGAGGCCTGCGTTCACTATCTGGCTCGACAAATTGAAATTATCAAGCCAAAAGTAATTTGTGCTTTGGGAAATTATTCAACTACCTATATTATGGAAAAATTTGGGCTGAAAAAGAAAATTCAAGAAATTTCTAAACTCCATGGAAAAATTTTCCAATCAAAAAAGATGAAAATCATCCCTTTTTATCATCCAGCCGCCGCCATTTACAATTCTCGGTTAAAGAAAATTCTTAAAAACGACTTCAAGAAATTACTACGAGATCCGGACTCGTAATCTATTATAATGGCTAAAATAGAATCAAAGATATGAAAAAAATTATTGCCAGGAATTTAAAATATTATCGAGGATAAAAAATTAAATACGCCAAATAATTACCATGGCAATGATATGGCGTTTTTTTAAATTAGCCAACTGTTTAACTTAACTTCATAAAGATTAATTTGTTATCATAGATTTGGTATGCAGAGAATTACTGCTTTCAATAAATGAAATTCTGAAACAATATCCTGCTCTTAAAAGAGTATATGGCTAAGTTAAATCAAAAATTAAATCTGCCGGTTTTAATTTTTAGAGAAGGAAAACATTTTATTGCCTATTCTCCTGCTTTAGATTTGTCAACCTCCGGTAAAGATTACGAAGAAGTCAAAAGACGTTTCAATGAAGTAGCAAAAATTTTCTTTGAGGAAATAATCCTTAAAGGAACTTTCAGGGAAGTGTTAAAAGAACTTGGTTGGAAGAGAATTAATCAAAGATGGCAACCGCCGTCTTTAATTGCTCAGGAATATGTTTCGATTAACACCCGTTCATTGGAAAAAGTTTGAGAAATTTGTTTTATATATCGGTTGCCATTTTGAAAGACAAAGTGGTGAGCATCGTATTTATTGGAGAAGTGATTTGAAAAGACCGGTGGTTTTTCCGGCAGATAAAGAAGTGCCGGTTTTTATTATTAGAAATAATCTTAGAACCTTTGGAAAAAATTTTTATTTAGTATAATAAATAATACAATAACTAATGAAAACTGATTATTCCACAATAAAAATTGTGTCTAATAAACCGACTTCTAACGGGGTGAAAAAAATTATTGCGGGAAATTGGAAATTTAATAAGGATTCGAGAGATTTAAATAAGGCAATAAAATTTGTTGAGGCATTGGAGGAAAAAATAAAAGATATTGATAATGTTGAGGTAAAAATTTTTCCCCACAATTCGGTTTTAGCTCAGTTGGCGCAAAAAGTTAGAAAAGTAAAATTAGGCGCCCAGGATATTCATTGGGAAGAAGACGGGTCTTTTACCGGCGCCCATTTTTCCTCGCAGGACTTAATTTCATTGGGAATAAAAGAGACCCTAATTGGCCACTCGGAAACGAGATTTTATTTTGGCGTGACAGACGAAAAAGTTGCTCTAAAATTAAAAGCGGCTCTTAAAAACGGAATTCTTCCAACGATTTGTCTCGGCGAAGATATAGAAGAAAAAGAAAGGGGAGAAACGGAAAAGGTTTTGAGGAGGCAAATTGAAAATGGAATTTTGCCCGCTTTAAAAGAAGTGAATTCAAAACCCAATTTTATTATTGCTTACGAACCAATTTACGCTATAGCCGGTTTTGCAAAATTAAAGGGTATGACACCAAAGCCGCCAAAAAGTGAAGATATAAAATATGCAAATGATATAATTAGAAAAATTTTTTCTGAAAAGGGATATTCAAAAATTAAAATTTTATACGGCGGCAGTTCAAATCCGGAAAATGCCAGAGAACTTCTTTCCCAGCCCTTTATTGACGGCCTTTTGCCCGGAACCGCCAGTTGGAATTTGGATTCCTTTTTTGAGATGATTAAAATCGCTGAAGATATTTGAGGAATATAATTTGCCGAGAGCAGTTGAAAAAAAGAACTTTATGTCAGAAAAAATTAAA
>JAGUVE010000103.1 GCA_020063075.1 Parcubacteria group bacterium
GGGCTTTATCATCTTCTGGGCGGACAAATTTCGCCTTTAGAACCGGAAAGCTACAAACAAATCAGAATCAAAGAGTTGATTGAACAGATTAAAAATTCCAATGGGCAAATAAAAGAGGCGATTTTAGCCACTAATCCGACCACTGAGGGCGACTTGACCGCGCGGTATTTGGAAAAAATTCTGCGGCCTTTTAATTTAAAAATCACGCGACTGGGCCGGGGTCTTCCCAATGGCGGCGACATTGAGTTCGCCGACCCGGATACATTAGGCAATGCTTTAGAGCAGAGAAAAGAGATAAAGTAATTTACTAAAGCTTTAATGCGGCGCTATATAACTTTAGTAAAAAGATCCAAAAAGCCCCGACATAACGTCGGGGCTTTTATGATTTATGACACGATTTTGGTGATTTCCATTTCGTTGAAATGCTGGCGGTGGCCTTTTTTCTTGCGGTAGCGGGTCTTGGAGTGATAACGGAAGACAATAACTTTTTTGGCTCTCCCCTCTTTTAAAATTTTTCCTTCCACTCTTGCGCCTTCAACAAAAGGCGCGCCGATTTTCACCATGCCGTCTTTAACAACAAGCAAAACTTTGTCAAAAACAACCTTGCCGCCATCGGCGATTTCTATTTTTTCTATTTTTATTTTGTCGTTCAGAGAAACCAAATACTGTTTTCCTCCGGTTTCAATAATCGCGAATTCCATGTTTGCAAATTAAGTCTTAATATGCCCAGCCATTTTATCCCAAGACAAGGAAAAAATCAACCCCTTGCACTCGCCTATGATATAGTTGACAGTAGGAAGTAATAAAATATGTTGAACAGGAATATGAAATATGATTTGATTAAGGAAGTAAAAAATAACTTAATCAAATCTATGCAAATCAAAGCTGAAAAACTTTTAAATCCCTACAATTATTATTTGTCATCAGAAGCTAAAAAAAGATTAAGGTGGCTCTACCTACTTTACTATGAGAAACAAGGAAATGTTACCCAAGCTGCTAATAGGATTGGCATTTCAAGGCAGTGGCTGTCAGAAATTAAATCAATCTTCGAGAGCCATAATCATGACCCCAGAAGCTTGGAGCCTTTATCAAGAGCTCCCCATAACACCTCAAAGAGAAAAAGAATATCTAAAATGGTAGAAAATAGGATTCTGGAAGTAAGAGATAAGTATGGTTGGGGAAAAGAAAAAATATCTGCTTTCTTAAATACCGAGTATAGAATAAAGGTTCACCACAATACGGTCAATAAATACTTACACCTTCATAAAAGAATTGATCCCAGACTCTCTTTGAAAAATTTTAAGGCTTTTGAAGATAAAAAGCAAAGAGAATCAGAGAAAACCATCCTCAAAGTTAAATTCCGACCTCCTTCTAAAATAAAGGACTATCTGCCTGGCGCGCTGATTGAAAAGGATATGAAATATGTGCTTAAAATAGGAAAAGCAGGTGTTTCAAAAGAAGATTTTTGGTACCAACACGGCGCTATCGATTCTTTCACTAGAATTAGAGCAACAGAAATTTCCGAGAATCCAAACAGCCAGGAATCTACCCAAGCTTTTGAGGAAATGGAGAAAAGACTTCCTTTTAAAATAGCTTGTTTCAATACTGACAATGGATCGGAAAATGAAAAAGAATTCTCCGAAAAACTACAAAAAGAAAACATCTTCCATTTTTACTCCAATACCGGGACGCCCACCGATAACCCTAGGATTGAAAGATCCTTTCTGAGTGATGACTTAGAATTTTACAATCGGGGTGGACTTTGCCGAGATTTCCAAGAGCAGAAACAAGCTTTAAGAGAATGGGATGATATTTGGAACTGGATGAGACCTCATCAGGCCTTGGGATATTTATCCCCTATGAGATTCTACCAGCTCTGGAAAGAAAATCCGGAAAGGGCCTATCAGATAGTTGAGAAATGGCAAGACTATCTTAGAAGACAAAGAGTCAGACAGGCTCAGTCCAGAAAGATAAAAAGAAAAGAACAAATAGAAGCTTTAATGCAATTTATTGATGCTAGATTAAACAAAAACAAAGGTCTAAAAGGTCTACAGGAAGCAAAATTACAACTAATCAACTGTCAATTATGTTCAGTGGCTTGAACACCTGCGCTTGCCAACTAATCAACTGTCAATTATGTTTAGTGGCTTGAA
>JAGUVE010000002.1 GCA_020063075.1 Parcubacteria group bacterium
GGGTTTAAGGTCTCTTTTTCAATTTCCAATTTCTGTATCTCTTTTTTAAGGACTTCCAATTCTACAGGTTCTGACTCCATTTCCAGCCGCAAAGAGCTCATTGCCTCATCCATCAAATCAACCGCTTTATCCGGCAAAAATCTGTCCGAGATATACCGGGCGGCTAACTGGGCGCAGGCAACTAAACCTGAATCGCCGATTTTTACTCCGTGATGCAATTCATATTTTTCTTTGATTCCTCTCAAAATTGAAATTGTGTCCTCAACCGAGGGTTCAACGACATATATCGGCTGAAACCTTCTTTCCAAAGCCGGGTCCCTTTCAACATATCTTTGATATTCTTTAAGAGTTGTGGCGCCGATTGCCCTCAATTCTCCTCTTGCCAAAGCCGGCTTTAGCAAATTTGAGGCGTCAATCGCGCCTTCGGCGGCTCCCGCTCCGACCAAAGTATGAAGCTCGTCAATAAACAAGATATACCGGCCCTTTGCTCTGTTTAATTCTCTTAATAATGCCTTAATTCGGTCTTCAAATTCTCCGCGATACTTGGTGCCAGCAATAATCGCTCCCAAATCCAGACCGATAATTTCTTTTTCTTTTAAGCTTTCCGGAACCCGGTTCGCCACAATTTTTTGGGCCAAGCCCTCTACGATTGCCGTTTTTCCGACTCCGGCTTCGCCGATTAAAACCGGGTTATTTTTCGTTCTTCTTGATAAAACCTGCATCAGCCGCCTGATTTCGTTTTCTCTGCCGATTACCGGGTCAAGTTTTCCCTGTCTGGCTTGAATGGTTAAGTTCCTGGCGTATTTTTCAATGACCTGATATTTTGTTTCGGGTTCAGGGTCGGTAATTTTTTGCCCGCCGCGAACAAGGGATAATTGTTTTAAAAAAGTTCCATAATCCAGTTTCCCGAATTCCAATGTTCCCGCTCCGCCTGCCGGCTGCAAAAAGGTTGCTTTATCCAAAATTTCTTTTGCCTTGGTATCGGTATCCAAAAGAGCCAAAAAGAGGTGCTCAACCGAAATAAAATCATCCCCCATTTTCATTGCTTCCTGTCTTGCCTGGTCCAAAACCTTTGCCATATCCTGAGTTAAATAAAACTGGCCAAAGGTCTGGGGAGTGGCGATTATCGGAATTCTTTCCAGAGTCGATTTTGTTTTTCTCTTTAAATTTTCAACATCAACTCCCGTTCTCTGGAGCAAATTCAAAACAACGCTCTCTTCCTGGCCGAGCAAAGAAAGCAATAAATGCAAGGCGTCAATTTGCTGCTGGCCTTTTTCTCTTGCTGAATCCTGGGCGGATAATATCGCCTCCTGGGCTTTGTGGGTAAAATTTTGTCCGTTCATACCCCGTAGTGAAATTTGAATTTTCAGAAATTTTTCAAATTTCTAAACAATCAAATAGAAAATTTCTTTGAAATTTTCTGTCGCCCCGCAGGGGTTTGAAATTCTACTACGGGGCATACTTTATTTTTATCAAGAAATTTCCAAAAAATCAAGTCAATAGTGTTGATTTTTATTTTTGAATTGGTAAAGATTAAGTAATACACCAAAAAAGGTCGAATAGGTATTTTTTAAAAATTATGCCCAGTAGAGAAATTTCGACTGTTTGCCAAGAGCAAACAAAAATACCACTGGGCAAATCAAATAGAAAGAATTTTGACTGTTAAAACTGCTAACCTATCTTACGAGGTTAGTAAACTTAAAAAGTCGAAATTCTTCTACTGGGTATGCAACTTTCAATTGAGTCAATACTTAAAAATCAATGGACAGGAAGATTTTCAAAATCAACCCTTTTAGCAGTTAGCGTCGTCGGAATAATAATTGCCATAATTGGAATCGGCTCCTTGGGCTACATTGTCTTTAATAGCTGGCAGTCATTTTCAGGTCTAATTTCAAAAATTCCGGCAATAGTTTCTCCAATATCAGAAGCCCCTAAAGAGGCGGCTCCCGCCAATGAAGCCGCGGAACAGGTCTCGGAAAAAACTGAAGCCAAAAAATATATTGAAACAGCCCAAAAAGGAGAGGGAATTACCCATTTGGCGAGAAGGACTTTGAAGTCATATTTGAAGGACAATCCTCAGTCGTTTAATATCACTCCCGAACACAAGATTTATATTGAGGACTATTTAGCAAAGAAAATGGGCGGAACGGGCTTAAAATTAGGAGAAAAACTGGAATTTTCCGATGACCTACTTAAAGAAGCGCTCCAAAAGTCAGAAACACTTACCTCCCGACAACTTGAAAACCTAACTCAATATTCCCAACTTGTCCCATCCATCAATTACTGAGAATATCTTAAAACGTTTCTCTGATAGGATATAAGTAGGACATTATTTGTCCTATTCTAAAAAGAAAACGGTCAAGAACTGTTCTTGACCACTTTAATGCCAATAGTACGTCCTCAATTTGTAAATGGAGAAATATATCATATTGTTACCCGCGGGGTTGAGAAACGGCTGATTTTTGAAGATAAATCCGATTATTATCGAGGAATTTTTTCTCTTTTTGAATTTAACGACGATAAGCATGTTATTATGCGAGATCGAAGAAGGTCCCGTCTCTATCACAAGCAACTTGGTCAAGAACAGTTCTCTGCTATTCGAAATCTAATAGTGGAGATTTTGGCTTTCTGTTTGATGCCAAACCATATTCATTTGCTTTTAAGGCAGCTTAAAGATAATGGAATAAGTAAGTTTATGAGCAAATTTGGCGCTGGATATGCTACCTATTTTAATAAAAAACATAGTAGGACAGGCCACCTTTTTCAGGGAAGATTTCGGGCGATTCGCATTCAAAACAATGACCAACTAAAGAATGCATTTGTTTATGTCCACACAAATCCTACGGGAATAATTGAACCGGGCTGGAAGGAACAGGGAGTAAAAAATCCGGAAGAAATCATTAGATTTTTAGAGAACTATAAATGGTCAAGTTATCTTGATTATATCGGAAAGAAAAACTTCCCCTCGGTTACTAATAGGGAATTTTTAACGCGGGTGATGGGCGGAACCGATAATTGTAAAAACTTTGTTAATAGCTGGATAAGATATAAAGGAAAAATTAAAACATTGGGAAATGTCGTCTTAGAGTAAAAACGGTCAAGAACTGTTCTTGACCGTTTTAAGGGTTTTCCACAGAAGATAATTGTTTTTTGTTTTTAGAATTGGTAAAATAGAAAAA
>JAGUVE010000091.1 GCA_020063075.1 Parcubacteria group bacterium
GGGGAAAGAGTACCTTTGTGTGGGTTATTCCCGGCTATGAAGCTGAATATTAATAGACCCACTTAATTTATTGTACATGATGCACGGGGACTTCAATTCAATTACATTAAAAGATATTAAAAACCATTTCTAAACCAACTCCAAAACTTAATAAAATTTTTCAAGGGTTTGCCAAAAACCCTCTTTTGTATTTTGGAACAATTTCAATTATTCTTTTTGGAATTTTAATGCTTATTTCTCCATCAAAGGAGAATTTTTCTTTTTTGGATTTGCCGACAAACAATCAAAACAGCCAAAATTTATTTTTAAACCAAAACATAACCAGCCCGATTGAATTCCCTGATTTAGCTCTGATTCAGGGATTAAGCTTGAAAGCCGTTTCTCCGCCAAACATTTTTCGTTCCGAGGTTTTGGGAACCCTGGTGGAAGACGGCGAAGAAAAAAGGGAAATCATTGAATACGAGGTTAAAGAGGGCGATAGCGTCTGGACAATTGCCAGAAATTTCGGACTTTCTACAGAAACTATTATTTCCGCAAACGATATCAAAAATTCTATCCTTAAACCGGGTCAGCGATTAATTATTCTGCCGCTGGACGGAGTGATGCATTTGGTAAAAGAAGGAGACCGTCTGGAGGACTTGGCTAAAAAATATAAAGTTGACGCAGAAAAAATCGTTGAATTTAACGGGCTGTCGGAAGACGGCGATTTGTTTTTGGGAGAACTTTTAATTATCCCCGGCGGCAAAATGCCAATTGAGTTAAAGGGCGGAACGCGGACAAAATTCGCCGCTCTTTCTGACAGAAAACATTATTATCCCTGGGGTTGGTGCACCTGGTGGGTGGAGCACAAAAGACCCATTCCCACCTCTTTTGGCAACGCCAAAAACTGGTTAAATAATGCCATTGCCTCCGGTTTCAACGTTTGCAAAGGAAGCGCCTGCGCTCCCGAGGCGGGGGCGGTTATTTCTCTTAAAACCTCAAATCCTTTGGGCCATGTCGCTTATGTTGAAGAGGTAAAAGGGGACACGGTTATATTTTCAGAAATGAATTACTATCAATTCGGGGAGATGAATTATCGCCGGGTGAAAATCGGCGATTCAAGAATTAAGGGATACATTTACTAATCTTCGCGGAGACGATAAGAAAGGGCTTCGCTTAAATGCTTAAACAAAATATTTTCTGAACTCTCCAGGTCGGCAATCGTTCTCGCCACCCTTAGCACCCGGTGATAACCCCGGGCGGACAGTTTCCCCGAATCAACAAAATTTTTTATGAGCCCCTGCGATTTGCCGTCTATTTTGCAGTATTTTTTTATTTTGGCTAAGTTAATTTCCGAATTGGTTAAAAATTTTTCTTCTTTGTATCTTTTTTTTTGAATTTCTCGCGTTTTGAGCACCCTCTCTTTTATTTTTTGGCTGTAATTTTTTTCACCATTTTTAGTCAACTTCTCGTATTTTACTTTGGGAACGGTTATAAAAAGGTCAATCCTGTCCATCAGTGGACCGGACAATTTTCTTTTATACATTCTGATTTGAGAATTGGTGCAGGCGCATTTTCTTTCCGGATTTCCAAAATAACCGCAGGGGCAGGGATTTGAAGCCGCCACCAAGGTAAATTTTGCCGGAAAAGCAGAGTGGTGTCTCGCCCTTAAAAGCAGTATTTCCCCCTCTTCAATCGGTTGTCTCAGGGACTCCAAAATATCCCGGTGGAATTCCGGAAACTCATCCAAAAATAAAATTCCCCGGTGAGCCAAAGTAATTTCACCGGGCCGAGGAGGAGTTCCGCCGCCGATTAAAGCCACCTCGGAAGAAGTATGATGCGGGGAACGAAACGGCCTTTGGCTTATTATTGGTTTTCCCTCAGATAAAAGACCGGAAACGCTGTAAATCTTTGTCACTTCCAGGGACTCTTTAAAAGAAAGCGGAGGCAAAATTGAAACAATCCCCTTTGCCAGCAGGGTTTTTCCCGTTCCCGGCGGCCCCACCATTAAAATATTATGGCCGCCGGCCGCCGCAATTTCCAAAGCTCTTTTTGCGTATTCCTGACCCGAAATTAAACCCAAATCAACTGGATAATTTTGCTCAGAGAGAAAGTCATCAGGATTTGTTTTCTGGGGCAAAATTTCTACCCTCCCCTCTAAATAGTCGATAACTTGCTTCAAATTCTCAACCCCGATTACTTTTATTTCTTTCTTGTCCTCCATAGCTTCAACGAAGGCGGGAATTAAACCGGCTTCTAACGCATTTTCTTTTGGCAGGATTATTTCTGAAAACCCCTTCTCTTTGGCGAGCAAGGTAAAAGAAAGAGCCCCTTTTATGGGCCTTAATTTTCCGTCCAAAGCCAGTTCTCCCAAAAATAATTTATTTGCGGGAGAAAATTTAATTTTATTTTCAGCCGCGAGGTAAGAAAGCGCAATTGGTAAATCGTACAAAGAACCCTCTTTTTTCAAGTCGGCGGGAGCCAGAGAAACCAAAACCCTGACCGGCTGATGATGAGGGGATTGGAAGCCGGAGCTCTCTATTGCCGTACCAACCCTTTCTCGCGACTCTTCAACCGCTTTATCCGGCAAGCCGACAATTTCAAATCGCCGAAGCCCGTAGGAAGTGTCAACCTCAACTTCAATAATTTTTGCCTCCAGCCCGACAATCGCCGCCGAATAAACTTTTGCGAGCATAATTATTTTTTAAGACACCTTGAGCAGAGTTTGGCTTCGGGATATGCTTTTAGCCGTTCGTCTTCAATTGGTTTTTTGCAGTTTTCGCAGACGCCGTATTTTTTCTTTTTTATTTTCTCCAAAGCCAAATTGATTTCCCTTAATCTTAACTCTAAAGAATATTCAATCGGCAAAAGCGCGCTGTATTCTTCCACTTCATCGGCGGCTTTTTCCAAAATTCCTCCACCCGATTCGCCGTTAAAATGCGGGAAACGGGTATTCCAGTCCCCCTCTAATCTTTTGTTTTTCTTGGCGAAACTTTTTAATTCTTCTTCTAAATCGGCTTTTTCTTTTTCCAGCTTATTTTTCAACTGCAAAAGCAGTTTTTTGCTTATTTTGGTCATTATAAATTTATTTTCTAAAATAAAAATATCTTTTCATTTCCGTCATTACTTCCTGAAATAAAAATA
>JAGUVE010000097.1 GCA_020063075.1 Parcubacteria group bacterium
AAATCCGGGAGAAAAAAGCAAAACCTCGTCTCCCTGGTCAATGGTTGAAAGCAAAGCGCAAGCAACCGCTTCCTGGCAACCGGCAGTAACCATTATTTCTTTTTTTGGCTGAATATCGGATATGTTTTTTGAAAAGGAAAGGTCTTTGGCAATCAACTTTCTAAGCAGGGTTATTCCCGGCTCCAAAGTATATTTTGCGGTGCTCGCTTCTTTTAATGCGCTTTTAATTCCCTTTTTAATATATTCCGGGGTATCAAAATAAGGAATGCCCTGGCCAAAAGAGGTGATTTTGGCGCCGGTTTTTTCTTCCAGCTCGTCAGCCAGAATTGACATCTCCTTTATGGGAGAAATGACAATTTTCCGGACCCTCTTTGAAATGTTTTTTGTCCGAAATTTATGGCCGCTTGCCGCAAATGCCGAACGAAGTTTCAAGTTTTTCATAATCTAATATATGCCGCTTTTTGGTCGTTGTATGATTTAATTATGACGTCTTTTACTTCAGATAAGGATTGTGGAATATAATAATTTAGACCCATATTTTTACAAACTTTTATATCTTCTTCTTCGTGAATCAAATTATGAGAAAAGCCAAGAAAACGATAAGAAGTTGAACCCTTGACTCCGATAATTTTGACATTTGCGTTATGCAAACAAATGGCGTTCCTGACCGCTTCATAGGGTCTGAAAAGAACAAAATTTATCATGCTGTACAAATAAGGTTTAAAGCCGGACAGCGCCAAACCAGCGGCAATTGTCGTCGCGCTTTGTTCGGTTACGCCTAAATTGAGAATTTTAAATTTATTTTTAGGATCATCCAAATAATTGAAACCAACATCGCAACAAATGACAATAATATTCGGATCATGTTCCGCTAATTCATTCAGCGTATTGACAAAGATTCTCCTCGTATCTTGAATTTTTACAATTTCAGCCATGGTTTTTATGAATTTTTTTTTCTAACTCGCTCAACGCCCTCTGATATTCGTCTTCAGAGGGGGCTTTATAGTGCCATTCATTATTATTTTCCATAAAGCCGACGCCTTTGCCCTTTATCGTTCTGGCAATAATGACTCTCGGCTTTCCTTTTAGCGCCGGACGAGTAAGAGAATTTTCTATGTCTTCAAAATTATGGCCGTCTATTTCCCTGACCTCCCAGCCAAATGCTTTCCATTTGTCTTTTAAGGGCTCAATGTTTAGGATATCTTTGACTCTACCCATTGCTTGCAATTCATTTGCGTCAACGACGACGAGCAAATTGTCCAATTCGTGGTGGGAAGCTAACATTGCCGATTCCCAGGTGGTTCCCACCTGCATCTCGCCATCCGACATTAAAACAAACACTTTCCCTTTTTCTTTTTTCAGTTTTTTGGCAAGGGCGAATCCAACCCCAAAAGGCAAACCAAACCCCATTGAGCCGCCGGCCGCAGGGATTTCAGGAATGATGGGTTCTGCTAACCCGATAAATTTGCTTTGAATTTTTCCGCTTCCGCCACAAGATTTACATATTTTTTTCTTATTTCCATTTTCCATAGGTTTCTGTTTGAAAATGACAATCTTTACACAAAGTACGACCGTTGTCTATTGAAAATCTCAATCCTGAGTATTCTCTAAAAGACTTAATGTGGTCAGTCGCTAACCTACCTCCTCTTTTACCGCACAAAACACAAGTATAGTTATCACGTTTAAAAACTAATTTTCGCCATAACTTATACTCTGGGGAATGCCAAATTTTAACCCTCAATGGTGTAATTCCACCCTTCCAAGAATAATTTCTGCTTCCTTTGTGAAGTTCGCTTAATTTCTTTTTTGTTTCTTTTGATAATTTCCAACCGGTTCTAATTATTTTTAACTTTTCTATTGTTTCTTTAGAAAATTTCTTGCCTAATCGCAATATTCTTAATTTTTCTTTATGGGTTTGGGATAGTTGCCTACCCTTTAATGCATTACTAATTTTCATCTTTTCTTCCTTTGTATGTTTCCTATTATGACCTTCCTTGAAACCAAAACCTATGTAAGTTCCTTTTTTAAATTGAGTCTTGTTTCTAATACATTTACGAGAACAAAAAATCTGCTGTTTCTTCTT
>JAGUVE010000037.1 GCA_020063075.1 Parcubacteria group bacterium
ATAGAGAAAACTAAATTTGAAATACCGGAATACCTCAAACCGTATTTAACCTCCGAGCAGATGATGGGTAAACACGCAATTTCGTTAGAACAGGTTGAAAAAGCAAAAAATGCGCTTCTCAAGAAAGATCCCCTGCTCCGGTCGACAATTTACAACGAAGAAGCAAAAATTAAGTTGTCAGGGAGCTTTGATAAAATTTGGAAAGAAAGGTGGCGTAAAGACACACCAAGGGGAAAAGAATATTTTCAAACCGCCGAGAAAGAAAGTCCTTTTGAACAGTATTCTTCAAAGGGTTGGAAAATACATATTGCCTTTGAAAGGGGTAAAGAAAAGGAAATTGCCCAATTTCTCCACAAGAATGGATTATATTTTAAAGTTGAGGCGGGAAGTGGCACATATTTTAACGGATTAAAAGAGTCGGGGGCCACTATTTATATTGGGAGCTACAACAATATGCAAGAAATAGCAGAAAGCATAGCAAGGAATATGGGAGAATTCTTGCGAGACGGCACAATTGCAAAAATAGAACAAGGTAAGGAAGTAAAGATTGTAAGGGTCGGCAGCGGTTCAGACATAGAAATTCTTCCGAAAATAACCGCGCGATTTGATGTTGCTAAAACAAAATATGGTTGGTTTAGAACTGAGGAACAGCGAAAAGAAAGAGAAAAATTACC
Organism: Parcubacteria group bacterium; assembly: GCA_020063075.1. GTDB lineage: Bacteria > Patescibacteriota > Minisyncoccia > Minisyncoccales > JAGUVE01 > JAGUVE01. Next base: position 675 of record JAGUVE010000037.1, read on the forward strand.
GCCGAAGTTAGGGCCGAGAGAATACAAATATTCAGAATATGGTATAGCAAGCTGGTCTGGTCTTGGAGGAATTCCCGTCCTTAAAAAACATGAAAAAGAGGTAGCGAATATCGAGCAAAACTGGAATAAATTCACCCCTTATCAGCGCCAGCTTTACTATGAAAAAAGATTAAAACCAATTTACGACGAGAGTAAAAAAGAGCTAATTAAAGATTTTGGCGCGGAATTTTTATTGGGGAAACAAAAATAAAATATGAAAATATCGGCGCCGGGAAAATTATTTATTGCTGGAGAGTGGGCGATTTTGGAACCAAAAAATTTTGGAATTGTTGCCGCTATCAATAAAAGAATTTTTGTCAAAATAAAAAATTCGCCGGATAAAAATATTTACATTACTCTAAAAGATTTCGGGCTAAATAACCTCAAAGCGGATTTCTCTCAAGGAAAATTAAAATTTTTTAAAAAATTACCTAAAAAAGAAAGAAAAATCCTCATTTTTTCAAAAGCGGCGATAGAAACCGCTTTGGGATATTTGAAGGTTTGGCGGCCATTTAAAATAAAAATCTGGGAAGAGGAAATTAACCCCGTTAGAAATCGCATTTCTAACGGGGCAAGAAAAATCGGTTTTGGATTTTCAGCCGCTTCAACCGCGGCTGTCCTTGCGGCTTTACTGGCTTTTCATAAAAAAAAATTAAAAAAAGAAGAACTATTTAAACTCTCGGCTCTCTCCCATTACTTAGCCCAAGGGAAAATTGGCTCCGGGTTTGATATCGCGGCTTCAGTTTTTGGCGGAATTTTTGTTTATCGCCGGTTTGACCCTGTTTGGCTAAAAAGCCAATTGGAAAAAGAAAGAGACATCAGAAAAATAATTGAAAAAACCTGGCCTAATTTTTATTTTAAAAAATTAAATTTGCCGAAAAATTTAGAGCTTTTAATCGGCTGGACGGGAAAATCGGCCTTAACGCCTCAATTGATAAAAAGATTGCATAAATGGAAAGAAGAAAATCAATCAGAATATAAAAAATTGATGTCTAATATCGGAAAATTAGTTGAGAAGTTAATAAGAGTTTGGGAAGTGGAAAAGAAAGAAAAAATTTTAGACCTAATCAAAAAAAACGAAATTTATTTAAGAGAACTTGGAGAAAAATCAAAATTAAATATTGAAACAAAAAAATTAAGGGAATTGGCTGAAATTGCCGCTCAGTTCGGCGGCGCGGGAAAACTTTCGGGCGCCGGCGCCGGCGACTGCGGAATTGCCATAACCTTTGACAAAAAGACCGCCGATAGAATTAAAAAAGAATGGAAAAAAAACCGTATTTTGCCAATTGAAGCAAAAATTGATTTCTCTGGTGTATTTTTTACCCGTTGATAAATTCCCGGTGTAGCTTCATGTGTCCCTTTTGGATGCCTTCGGTTCCCAAAACCGAGAGAGCGGCTAAATTATTCGCCAAACCAACCGAAGCCGCAACAACGCCCAATTCCTGGGCGTTTTTTACCCTCAAAATTTTTAAAGCCAGTTTCGCTTTTTTTGTTGAGGTTGCGCCGCCAACTGTGGCTATTGCCAAGGGGATTTTAATTTCGCCTTTGAGAAAGTTTTCCTCCAGCTTCCATTTGGTTATCGGTTTATATTTTCCATCTTTGGCGGCGAAACTATGAACTCCGGCTTCAATTGCCCGAAAATCGTTGCCGGTGGCTAAAGCAACCGCGTCAATTCCGTTCATTACTCCTTTATTGTGGGTAACTGCCCGGTAGATGTCTGATTCCGCCAATTCCTGAGCGTTCAAGATTCCTTTGACTACTTCTTTGCCGGAAAAATTACCGAGCGCCAATTTTTTAACGGGGACCCTGCCTTCAACAAAAACAATTCTTTTTTCGGCAAAATTGGAAATTATTTTAACTCCAATTTTGCCGCCGGTAATTTTACTGATAAAAGGAGCCGCCTTTTCCAACATTGTGTTTATGATATTGGCTCCCATAGCGTCTTTCGGGTCAGCAAATAAATGCAAGACCAGAAAGTTTTTTACTTTTCGGATTTCTAAATCTTTCGCTCCTCCTCCAATTTTTAAAAGAAATTTATTGGTTTCGTTGGCTATTTTTAAAATTTCGTATTTATTTCCTAAAATTTTTTCTTTTGCTTTTTTAAAATTTTTAATTCCAAGCAATTGCAGTTGGCCGAGCATTTCATTCCCTAAATATTTTCCTCTAAAACCCCCTCCCTCTCTAATTTGTCTTGCCGCCCTTGAGGCGGCCGCCACCACCGAGGGTTCTTCAATCTCCATTGGCACAAAATAATTTTTGCCCTCAACTAAAAAATTTGCTGCAATTTTAAAAGGACCGATATTATTTTCAAAGCCCAAAAAATCCGGCAATTTTTGGTATTTTTTGAGCAAGGATAAATCAGTTTTGCCCAGATTTGAAAATTTCTTGATAATTTCTATTTTCTTTTTTAGAGAAAATTTATGAAAATTGGAAATGGCTGAATTAATCATTTTTTAACTTTTAATCGCCTTTATAAACTGCCCGATTAATTTTTTCGGGTCTTTTGTCTTCTCTATTGCGGTACCTATTTGAACCCAATCCGCCCCGGCTTCTACTATTCTAGCTGCCTCTTCGGGGGTCTTAATTCCTCCGCCGACCAAAAGCGGGATTTCAATTGTTTTTTTGACGGCGGTCACCATTTCTAAGGGCGGCGGCGCGAAAGCGGCGGAACCTGCGTCAAGAAAAACAATCCTCTTGCCTAAAAATTGGCTGGCTAAAGCTAGGGCAGCAGCAATTTGGGGTTTGTTTCGGGGAACTAAATTAGCATCCCCTACCCAACCGGCCGTGCCCCCGGGCTCAATTAGGACATAACCCATTGGTAAGGGCTCGATTTTTAGTTGTTTTATAAGATGAGCCGTGAGGGTTTGAACTCCGGAAATCCAATAGGGATTTCGGGAGTTTAACAAAGACATAAAAAATATCGCATCAGCGTCCGGGGAAATGGTAGCGCTGTTGCCCGGGAAAAGGACTACCGGTATGCGCGCCTTCCTTTTAATTCCTTTAATGACTTCATCTAAAAGTAAACCCTGGGCCCCAACACTGCCGCCAACGGTGAGAATGTCTATTCCTGCTTTTACCGCGGCTATACCGACTTCAATTGCTTTTTGAGAAGAAGGGTAATCGCAAACGTCAATAACAACCGACAAAATAGCTCCGTCTTTTTTTATTTTTTCCCTGATATATGACTCAACTTTTCCAAAATTAATGTTCATAATTTTCTCTCAATTAAATA
>JAGUVE010000074.1 GCA_020063075.1 Parcubacteria group bacterium
CGGTGGTCAAAAATTTAAAGAAGATGATTTGCTTGCGCTAAAGAAAATACCCGGCGTGAGATTGGTAGTGCCAATGACCATCGCGGTGCTAAATGTTGAATATCAAGGCGAAAAAAAATCGGTTATGTTTCATAGCCAGCCGTGGCGCGAATACCGAATTATCGCCGAGGAATCTCAAGCCGTTGAGCTCATCGATGGAAATTGGCCAGAGAGCGACGGTACTCGTGAGGTGGTTTTAGGATACAGGGTTGCCTTTAAACTTTTCAAGACATCTCCAAGGGTCGGCGATGACATTATTATTAAGGGGCGTCGCTTTAAAGTCGCCGGGATTTTTTCAGAAGTTGGCTTGCAGAAAGAAGACAACCAAATATGGATGTCTAATAAAGATTTTCAGGCGCTGACTTCGCAGAGAGGAACCGCTTCTTCCGCAGCCGTGAAACTTGAAAAAGGGGCAAATGCCAATCTTGTGGCTCAAGAAATTAAATTCGCGCTTTCTCAACAGGAGGTCGTCCGCGATTTTTCCGTGCTGACGCCGGAAAAAGCCAATCAAATTGTCGGCAATGTGCTTTCCATTATTGAACTGGTTTTGGTTGCCATCGCTTTGGTTTCTCTTGTTGTCGGTGCGGTGGGAATCATGAACACAATGTACACCTCGGTTTTGGAAAGAACAAAGCAAATCGGCATTATGAAGGCAATAGGCGCTTCAAGCGAGGCGGTCTTGTCGCTTTTTCTGATTGAATCGGGATTGATTGGTTTGGTCGGCGGAATTCTGGGGATTATTTTTGGAATAACCGTTGCTTATATAATTGGTTTGGCCGCTTCAAATTTCGGTGTCCGGGGATTATTTTCCTTTACTTCCTTGGATTTTTTCGGTTTTTTTGTTATTTTAGTGATTACTTTTATTACCGGAATAATATCCGGCATATTACCCGCCAGACAAGCGGCTCGGATGGAGCCGGCCGAAGCGTTGAGATATGAATGATAGAAACTAAAAATTAAAATCTAAAATCTAAAAAGAAAAATCTAAAAAGTAAAAACTTATGAATAAAAAATTTATCATAATCGGAGTGGGAGCCGGGTTTACTTTATTGGTTCTGTATTTTGGCTTGCTTTCTTTGCTTAATTCTTTTTCTCACGCTATTTCAGAGTTCAGCCGAATGTGGTATTGGGTTTTGCTTTTGGCAGCCGGCTTTGGCTTACAGGTCGGACTTTATACATTTATCAGAGACGTAATTCGCCAAAAGCAAATGAAAGGAGCAACCGGCGCAGTTGTCGCTTCCGGCACCCTTTCCACCGGCTCAATGATTGCCTGCTGTTTACATCATTTGACTGATGTTTTACCTCTCTTGGGATTGGCAGCCGCCACCATATTTTTGCTAAAATATCAAACACTCTTTATCTTAACCGGTGTTCTTTCAAACTTAATCGGCATTACAATAATGCTGGAAATAATTCAGAGAAATAATTTAGGCGGAGGTCTGCTCAAAAAATTTTTAGTTGGCGATATGTCAAAAATAAAAAAAATAGTTATTGTATTGTCACTGGTTTTGGCATTAATAACTTTTTTATTTATAGCCAAAAATAAGACAGGGGACACGACGTCCAACGATGTCGCAAAGAATCTGCCAGCCATAACAAACGAGCAAGCGGGAATTTCTTTTACAGCCACACCCCTGGATTTCAGTTTTAACGAGCTGGGCAAATTTGAAATAAAAATAGATACCCACACCGGCTCTCTGGACTTTGATTTAACCAAAATTTCAGTCCTCGAAGATGAAAATGGGAATCAATATCAGCCATTGGATTGGCAGGGTTCGCTTCCGGGCGGCCATCATCGCGAAGGTATTCTGACTTTTGCTCAATTAAAAAAGCCGGCAAAATCAATAAAATTGATAATTCAAGACGTCTCTGCCCCGCGCATTTTTGAATGGGATTTAGAATAACCCCCAAACGCAATAAGACGTAAGGAATTCGAGCGTTGTTTGTAATAAAATGATAAATTCAAAACAATATAATCAAATCGCTGAAAGTTTTCAGTATGCCGAAATATCTGTAAAAAAATATCTTAAAATGCCGCAGATTAAAAATCTGATATCTGATTTTAAGAATAAGATGATATTAGATATAGCCTGCGGAAACGGCTTATTTGCAAAATTCGCCTTCGAAAATGGCGCTAAAAAAGTGGATTGCATTGACATTTCCGAGAGGCAGATAATCCTTGCTAAAAAAACGTGCCGCAGATATCTTAATAATATGAGATTTATAGTTGGAGATTTTGTCAAACATAAATTCCATAAGGATTATAAATATGACGCTATTTTTGCTTTTTATATCCTAAACTACTTGCCCAATATAAGGGAACTTAAAAAAGCACTCCAAAAGATGAAGGACTTGTTAAGTCCCGAAGGCATAGTAGTGGGTCTTGTTCTTAACCCGGAAAATCCGGTTAGAGCTGGCATACACTATGGAATATCCCATAGGATAAATGGCTCAAAAATTCTGAAAAACGGAGGCACAATTATTATGTCCTATTATGATGATGAAAATAAAAAATTAGGAGAAATAGAATACCATTACTGGGATAAAAAGACGTATGAAAACGCTTTTCATAATGCTGGATTTAAATGCAAGTGGATAAGACCTGTGATTTCAAAAATATTCTTGGAGAAATTTGGAGAAGCGTATTGTAAAACTATGATAAGAAAACCCACGTTTGCGTTCTTTACGTTACGTAAGGCTAAACCGGGGGATTTTGACGAAACTCTAACGTAGATTAAATCAAATATGAAAAACTTATTTTATGAGATAATTAGTTGATATGGGGCTTCATCTTTGCTAAAATTAAATTATGGAAAAAGAAATTGCAAGTTTAAAATGTCCCTTTTGCGGATATGTTATGAAAGTTGAAATTCCGGAAGACAAGTGTCTGGTTTTTCTGAAATGCGAAAAATGCCAGAAATTGATTAGCGCGCCGGGAGGGGAGTGCTGCGTTATCTGCGCTTATTCTGACAAGAAATGCCCAGTCAGCAGGAAAAAATAAAATGAGTAAAATAAAATGAATCCAGAAATTACTCCGAATTTATTGAGATTAAGCGGGTGGTTGGCGGCAGGATTTCTATTTTTGAATTTCTTGACTTGTTGGGTAATGCCCTGGGCAAAAAAATGCCGAGATTTAATTTGCAAGGCGGAAGGAGTGGAAGAACAACAAAAACCCCTCTGTTACTATCATAAAATTCTTGTTTGGCCGGCCATTATTTTTAGTTTGATTCATATTATTCTGTCAATTATTTTTTAATATGCCACCTCTTTTTTTAGAAAATTATGCTTCAATTTTTAAAAGTCTTCATGGGGGAATCGGTATTTTGTCTCTCATAGCTTTGGGTTTCGGAGTCTATTTAATTATCAAACAAAGAAAAATTGACTGGAACGCCGGATTAAAAGCCAGTTTGGTTGGAATTATTTCTTATTTATTATCATTTATTTTGGGACTTTTGATTTATCCAGTTTTTAGAATTAAAGTTAGGGCCGAATATTTTGACCCCAAATTACCTTGGTTAACGGGACTTTTTGAAATCAAAGAATATGTCGGGGCTATCGGTCTTTTTATTGCTTTAGTTTTATTGGGCTATTATTTGTTTTTCAAAATTGAGCAATCGGAAAAACCAATCAAGCAATCTTTTATCAATTTACTTTTTGTTTTATTTTTAATTACCCTGTTTAAAGCAATTATCGGAATAATTTTAGGATTCTATAAATCAATTTAAAAATGGAGGAAAAACCAATTAAACCAGAATATGGCCAACTAACTAAATCTTGCCGTATTTTCGCCGGTTTGAATTTATTTTTGATTTTAGCTATTTTCGTTTTGGTTTTTAGTCATCTTATCGGTTTAAACTTACCAAAATACTATCCTCTTTTACATCAATGGAGCGTTTCTCCTTTACAGGAAGTTTCAATGGGGTTTTTTTCCGCGGTTGGATTCTCAATTTTAACGGCATTACCTTTGTCAATTTTGTTTTATTTGGTCTCACCCCACAAGCAAAAGTATTTAGAAATCAGATTTAAAACTTTTAAAAATTTAAGCACGCTCGCCATTATTTTTGGAATTCTTTATTTCGCAGTAAAAGAATGGAAGGAATGGGGGATTGAAAAAATGGGGCCAAAAAGCGAAAGTTTTTTCAGCGCCGAGTTTTGGCTTTTTATAGCTGTCTTAGTTTTATTTCTGATTTTGCTCAAAATTTTATTAATTTTAGAGAAGAAAATTTTTGAATAGATGAAAATGGATGTTTTATTTTCAATAATTATTTTCACTTTTTTGATTAGCTTAATCGGATTTGTCGGCGCTTTGACCTTATTTTTGAAAGAGAATCTTTTAAATAAAATTATTTTATTTTTGGTGGCTTTTTCAGCCGGAACTTTTATCGGGGACGCGTTTTTGCATTTGCTTCCTGAAGCAATCTCTGAATTTGGCGCAAATGAGAATAATATCCTGAATATCTTTTTGTATCTTATCTTTGGCTTTGCTTTCTTTTTTATCTTTGAAAATTACATTAATTGGCATCACCACCACGGCCTTTCCCACGTCGACTGCTCCAAAGAAAAAAATCAAGCCGGGGAGAAAAAGCCGATTGCTTATTTAATTTTGTTTTCCGACGGCCTGCACAATTTTATTGACGGATTGATTATCGCCGCCTCTTTTTTGGCTGATTTTTCCCTTGGGATTGTTACCCTTCTGGCTGTTGCCTTTCATGAAATTCCTCAGGAATTCGGCGATTTCGGCGTTTTGGTTTACAGCGGTTTTAAAAAAATAAGGGCCTTATTTTTGAATTTTCTCTCGGCTTTGGCTGTGGTATTTGGAGGAATAGTTGGTTATTTTATATCAACATCTTTAGAGGGGTCGCTTATATTCTTTCTGCCCTTTGCCGCCGGCAGTTTTATTTATATCGCGAGTTCTGACCTGATTCCGGAAATCAGAGATACCAAGAATCCTCAGAAAGCAACGCTCAATTTTTTGATATTTTTAGCGGGAATCGGCTTAATGTGGTTATTGAAAATATATTCCAGTTAGGGTGAAAAAAGAAATAATTACTTTTTAATTTTTATGCCAAAAATAAGTATGGATTCACAAGCTTTAGATTTTTTGACAAAGCAGCCGCGGGTTGCGGGCAGTAAAAGAAACGAGGAAATAGCAAAATTCTTGCAGGATATTTATTTTTCACTTGGCTATTCGGTAAGAATAGACGAGCACTCTTTCATGGGCTGGGAATTGATAAAGGAGCCAAAATTTTCTTTTCTTGCGCCGGAGAAAAAAGAAGCGGTTGCGACCCAGATGGTTTGGTCCGGCTCCACGAACGGAAAAGTCCGCGGTAAGCTTGTTTTTTTCAGGAACGCAACTAACGTTTGAAGCATACCCTTTTAAAAAATTCTCAATTCTGGACGAAAACGGAAAAGAAAGGGCGTATGTTCTCAGTCGGCCCGACATGGTCTGGCTCCAATCGTTGACAAATGCGATGGATAACATGCCTTGTTGCCTTATAGACACAGAATCGTTTAATCTAATTGAAAAATGGCAAAAGCAGGGGAAGGAAATCGAGGCAGAATTCAGCATAAAGACAAGATACGCGCCAAACTCTATACTGAGGAATGTTATCGCAGAGAAAAAGAGTAGTTCCGGGAAAGAGATAATCATAAGCGCCCATTATGACTCTGTTCCAGAGTCCCCGGGAGCAAACGATAATGCCTCCGGAACGCTTGCGCTTCTTGCGTTGGCAGAAAAGTTTTCAGAAAAGGCATGTAAACACACCATAAAGCTCATTTCTTTTGACGCAGAGGAGTGGAACAAGCTGGGGGCATATATGTATGTCGAGGGGCTCCGGCAAAATCTGAACGAAAACAAAATAAATCTTGATACTAAGACCTCAAAATACCTCAGGAAACAAACTGCTTTGGACAGAATAAAGGCCGTTATAAACATAGATACTATTGGCGCCGGGAAAACAATTTATTGTATTGCTGACAAAAAATACGTCGGTATTATCAAATCAAGCGCAAAGAAAACGAGACAAAAAGTAGAACTTCGGCAGGGGTATAATTCTCCTCAGTTCGACGGTTGGCCGTTTCACTTGGAAGGCATTCCGATAATCCACTTTGGCGTTTATCCGTATAAATATTTCCACACTCCGCAGGATACAAAGGAGAAGGTTGAACCGAAATTGGTGGATGGCGTCACCGGCCTTGTTGAGAAAATAGCGGACTCTATAGATAAGTATTAATATGTGTACAATCGGCGTCGTTTTCTCCAGGAAAGCCACATACATTTTTAAGAACAGGGATTTGACAAAACCGATGAAAACGGGGTTACCTGAAATAAGGGCAGGCAAATGCAAATACATCGCGTTTCCAAGGCCGACCGGCGGCATTTGGTTCGGAGTTAACGAATACGGCATTGCGCTTACTGCGTCTGACGCTCATGTGATTAAAAAATATCCTCCACAGAGAAATGCAGGCGACAAAATAACCGCTATTTATGAGGATATTATCGCAAACTCATTCACCTTGGAGGAAGCCGAAAAAATAATGATTTATTCTTTCAGGAAAAAGATAAAAGTTCCTGATATGCTAATTATTTCTAATTCCAAAACAGCAAGTGCTTACGAATACACGCCGGAAAAATAGGTCATTCAAAAGGCGATAACGAGTCCGATGCTTAGGACAAACTCTTTCCGTATCTTAAAAGGAGCGCCGGATAGGAAAAATGACCCGAGTTCGCATTTGAGGCATGAAAGGATAAAAGAGCTTCTTTCTGGAAAAATATATCTGGCCAAAATCAAAGCGGCTTTGGCAGACCACGAGAACGGCCCGGGAGAAAATTCGATTTGCAGGCACGGCAGAAAAAAAGGGGAATACAAGACGCAGTATTCTGCAATAACGGAGATAACCGAGAAGAAAATTACGGTTTATTATTTTGCGAATAAAAAGCCGTGCGAAGGGGAGTGGGAAAGGATAGAAATTCAGAAAGCAGCTAATCTTTAAACATTAATAGCATATAAACATAGAGGTTTGCCTAAGAAAACCAAAAAGAGAATTCTTATGGTAAAAATTTCCTCGGTAAGGGGGAAATAAGAGAAAAATGAAACCTTATCGTCCCCTGTTTTTGGGTTTTCAAGAGGGTAAGATTATAAAATGAGCGAAAAAAATAAACCCGGTAGTATGTTTTCAACAAATGTTTCGCTGAAAGCGGGACACTTGCCAAATTTCTACTACTGGGTAAAATTATACAATGGCTGAAAAAACTAAACTCCGCAGTGAGATTTCTTTACAACGGGGTAAAAAAGAATCGCCTGAGATTGAAAAACTCAAAACGATAAAAATTAAAGTAATTGGAATTGGCGGCGGAGCAGGTAACATCGTATCTGAAATTGCTTCTCGTTTAAAGAAAGCAAGCTTCTTCTCTGCCGATACCGATAGTCAGGCGTTGATGAAACCTCCAAAGGGTGTGGGCTTATTTCAATTTGGTCAAAATATTACTTTTGGCTTGGGAACAGGGATGAAACCAGAATTAGGGGAAACGGCGGCAAAAGAGGACCGGGAGAGAATTAAAAAAATTTTAAAAGGGGCAGACCTTTGTATATTTCTCGCCACTTTGGGCGGAGGCGTCGGTTCCGGAGCCGCTCCAATTTTTGCCGAGATTTCCAAAAATTTGGGAAATCTTAATTATGGCATTTTCACCCTGCCCTTTGGATTTGAGGGGAAAAAAAGGATGGAAATTGCCAAAAATTCCTTAGGAAAATTAAGACAAAATCTTAATGCTTTTTCTCTCATTGAAAATGAAAGAATTTTCCAAATCATTGAGCGGAGGACGCCTTTAAAATTTGCCCTCTCTCAGATAAATAAAATTTTAGCTGAAGCGCTTGGGGGACTGATTGAGATAATCTATCAGCCGGGTTTAATAAATATTGACTTTGCCGACATCAGAACGATTTTTAGGGGAGGAGGAAAATTGGCTTATTTGAACGCAATTGAAGCCGGCGGCGAAAATAGAACAAAGGAAGCAATTGGAAATGTCCTTAATTCTCCTCTTTATTCCTACAACATTCAGGGAGCAAAAGGGATTTTATTTGACATTGCTGGCGACAAGAACCTCGCGTTGGTTGAGGTTGGGGAAATTTCAAAGAGCATTTTTGAATTGGGGGAGAGGGGAGCAAAAATTATTTTTGGCGTTTCTGAAAACAAAGGGCGTAAAGGGAAAATTAGGGTGACGCTCTTGGCCACCGGCTGCCGGTCAAAAATTTTTCCAGAGGAAATTTCTCAAAAAAAATATTCAAAAAAGGCCCCGCCTTCGCTAAAACTTCGGAGGGCAAGGCCAAAAAAGAAAATTCAGAAAGTAAAGGTGGAAGAGCAAAAAACAGAACCGGGAGTTGAAAACACCCCCCAGCTTAGGAAAAACGCCCTCCAGCTGAAAAAAGAAGCCGAAGAAGCGGAAAGGGAATTGGTTGAAAAAGAGAAGTTTTGGGAAACACCAGCGCTTTTACGCCAGAAAAATCAAAATGCCGGAAATAACTAACGATATTTTGAAAAAAATTTATAAGGAAAGGCAGAAAGACGCCAGAAAATATGATTTTGGATTATTGGTAGTTATTGGCGGTTCAGAATTTTATTCTGGTTCACCAGCTCTTTCAGCCCTTGCCGCTTTTAAAACCGGGGTAGATATGGTAAGAATTATCGCCCCAAAAAGAGCGGCGGACATAATCGCCGGTTTTTCTCCCAACTTAGCCGCTTTTCCTCTGGAAGGAAATTATTTAAATAAAAAACACTTCTCGGTTTTGCTTGAGATGACTGATGGGGCTAAAGAGGCCAGCCGAGGAAAAACAGCGGTGGTAATCGGCGGCGGAATAGGGAACAATGAGGAGGTGAGGGAACTGGTCATTGAATATCTGAAACAAGTTTCCCTTCCTGCAGTAATTGACGCTGACGCTGTAAAGTGTTTGGCTAAAAATTCAGAGGTTATTTCAGGAAAAAACTTTCTAATCACCCCTCACAGCAATGAATTTTTTGTTTTAACCGGGAGAGAGGTGTGGGGCAAGAGCGAGGAGGAAAAAATAAAAATTGTTCGCGAAGAAGCCGAGCGGTTGAAAACCACCTTGTTATTGAAGGGGCCTGTTGATATAATTTCAGACGGTAGAGAAACGGCTTTGAACAGAACAGGCAGTCCTTATATGACAAAGGGTGGAACCGGAGACACTTTGGCCGGCATTTGCGGCGCGCTTATCGCCCGAGGGATTGATATATTTACCGCCGCTCAGGCCGGGGCATATATTAACGGTTTAGCCGGAGAATTGGCCGCTAAAAAATTCGGCGAGTCCTTGACCGCTACTGACCTGATAGAAGCCATTTCAGAAGCCATAAGAGATAAATAATTTTGAATTTCCAATTTTGAATTTTGAATGAATTTCTTA
>JAGUVE010000033.1 GCA_020063075.1 Parcubacteria group bacterium
TTACAAAAATTAAAAGACAAACAAAAAAGCGGTGAATTATACCGCCTGCTCTTGAACTCGTCCAAAAAATGCGGAACGCACCGCCTAAATTTTTAAATTTATCCTATTATCTTTTAACCATCTCTGCCGACTCTTATAATCCGGCAAAACCGTTTTGACCTTATTCCAAAAACTTACTGAGTGATTTTTTTCTGTTATATGCGCCAGCTCATGCACTACCACATAATCAATCACATTGAGCGGCGCCATTATCAGCTTCCAGCTAAAATTGATTGATCCACTCGGACCGCACGAACCCCATCGCCTCTCCGCGTTGGTGATAGATATTGATTTAAATTTCCAGCCGGTAATTTGGCTATACCGATGAACTCTTTCGGTTATTTTTTCCAATGCTTTTTGCTTATACCACCCTATCATTTTGACTGGCGCATTATTCAAATATTTTTGTGGAAAATACAAATAATCTGACAATTTAACGGCCTCGCAATTTTCAATCTTTAACTTATAAATTTCGCCCAAATATAGAAATCCTTCACCATTCATAAATTCCTTGTTTTTGGCCGGACCACCATTTTTCAAAACCTGCTTCTTTTTCTCGTTAATCCAAAATCTTTCTTTAAAAACCAAGTTTTTGATATATTCCAAAGTCGCTATCATCGGCGCGCGCACAACAAGCGTGGCGTCAGCCGACACGACCAACGCAATAGTCTTTCTCTTAGAGCGGATTATTTTGTCTATCTTAATCTCATTCATAGTTTTATTAATTCTATAATCAATTTTTTTAATAAATTTCTCAAAATTAAATTTTTCCTCAACTACGACCGAAATTCCTGCCCTGAGCCGCAGCGAAGGGTTGATTATTTTTTAGATTTTTCAAACCATTCGCCGCCGACAATGGCGCCCCTTCCCTTTGCTTTTTTGAATGCCTCTTTTAATTTTTCCAGCGTTAACTCTTCTCCTTGTTCTTGTGCCGCCTTCATCGCCTGGCACACTGGACAATCGTCAAAAAGCTCTTCCTTATCAAACTTATCAACCAGTTCAACTTCAAATTCCTCTTTTTTAGATTTTTTATTTTTTTCCATAATTTTATTTCTCAACTTGTCCTGAATTTATTGAAGGATTAATTCCCTGCCCCGCAGTGAACTTCTCTACTACCGGGGTTAAAAATGGAGTTGACCCTATTTTTTACCATTTTTTATTTTAGGTCAACGAGATAGATTTGAAGAAAATCCTGAATTCCTTTAATAACCGAATCCTTTAATTTTGCCGGACTTTCTGCCACCCAAACAGCAAAGTTATACAGCTCTTTCGTGTCAACCTTCAACCATTTTTTATTTTTATGCAGCAAAACAAGCAAAGCGGTAATAGCAATTCTCTTATTGCCATTCTGAAAAGGATGGTTTTTAATCATCAAATAAAAAAGAACCGCCGCCTTGCCTAACAAACCCCTATAAAGCGGCTTTTTCTCAAAACTTTGAAACGGCGCGGCAACACAGCTTTCCAGAATATTCGGGAAGCGAGTTTTAAATGCGGGAATGGGTTCATTATGGCTCATTAGCTCTTGAGCAAGCCGAAAAGCAATAAATTTTATCTCGGCAATAGAAATTAATTTCATTATTCTTGCCCCAATAATTTTAAGGTCTCTCCGTATTCACGGACAATTTTTTTAACCGCCGCCTCGATTTCTTTTTTATCTTTTTGACTTAAACTCTCGCCCGAAATTCCGCTTAAATCTTTTCGGCGAATAACAAAATTTCGGCCAACTTTAATGGCTTTTATTTTTCCGTTTTTTATCTGTTTAAAAACCGCAATTCGGCTAATGCCCAAAATTTTGGCAACTTCACTTGTAGTAAAAAACTCCTTTTCCATGCTCTTAGAATGCTCTATGTTAACCTGTTTGTCAATGGTTAACCCGCGTTAACTTTTTCAAACCCTGCAAACGAGGAACTAAAACAATTTTTCTTTCATTGTAAGCATTTTGCGAGCGGCTGAGAGTTTAATCTTATCCAATGCCTCGTTAACGCAGTCCTTAACAACCACCTCTTGTCTTTCTTTGCCCAATTCCGCGTTCAACCTAATTTCCTCCACCTCCATTTTGCCGTTAACCACAACCTTAATCCCCTCTCTTTCTGCTTCCGCCTTTTCTTTCCCCAAATCGTCCTGTAAGTTTTTAAGTTGTTTTAATTGTCTTAATTTTTCAAACATAAGGTCTATAGACCTCTTGCGAAATAATACTTTCTGCTGCAACTCGCGTATTTTGGCTGCAAATTATTCAGAGCTCGTCAACGATATTATTATATCGTTTCCTCGCTCTTCATAATTTTCGCTCAAAATCCACGAGTTTCGCTACGAAAAATTATTCAAGTTTCTAAGAAACCTTCGGTTTCTTAGACAATCGCAATAGGTCTTATTAAAAAAATAAAAGAATCGCAAAAAAACCAATCGTTATTCCCAAAATAGATGTAATAATATCATCCATCGTAATTGCCTTATCCAGCAATTCTTTCCCCCCAGCCAAAACAATTCCGCCGATTAAAGCCGCCGCTGTCGCAAAAATACCGGAA
>JAGUVE010000089.1 GCA_020063075.1 Parcubacteria group bacterium
AGCGCGCATTTGAATTTTATAATTTCAATAAACCCAAAGACGTTAAGGATTTTTTTGAACCCAAAACAAAAGAAGAAACTCTGTGGAAAAAAAGCATAATGGAGACAATTACAAAAGTGAGAGTGGGAAACCTGGAGAAGGCGATGGAGCTTTGCAAGGCCCCCGAAAGTTTCGAGGAGTTATGCCAGAATGATTTAGTGAGAGTTGTTCTTGGCAATGCATCGGAGAAAAACTTAGAAAAAATTATTAATCTTTCAAAAACGCCCGAGGAATTCAAAAACCTTTGGGAGGAAGAATATAGCACGAGAATTGTCCGTTCTCCGGAGAAAAATTTGGATTTCGCCTTCAATTTCTACAATATCAAAAACTCCGAAGATTTTAAGAAATTGGCGATGAAAAAAGAAGTGGTAGAAATGCTTCAGTCGCCGCCAGGAAATTTGGATTCTGCCTTTAATTTATACAACATCAAAACAACCGAAGATTTTGAAAACTTCCTAAAGGGCGATGACCGGAGATGGGTATTTACTCACCTTGGCGAGAAACAAATTCAATTTGCCCAAAATTTCTATCAAATTAAAGATTCAAAAAAATTTGACGGATTATGTAATAATTACGATTTAATTGATGAACTTTATAGTTTGACTGAAAAGGATATGGAAAAAATAGAGAAGTGGAATATAAACCTTCCTCTTGATAAAAAAACAGCCATTATAATGGCATATTTGCCAGAGTATAAAAAAATTGCTTCAGGATTGATTGAAAACATAAGGACTGCGCGGCGCCAAACCCTTCCTCCGGATTTAATAAAATACATAGCTTTTCCTTCGCTAATTATTTTTAAAAAACTTAGCAGACCGATAAAGGAGGTAGATAAGGAATTTTTAAAAAAATTGCAGGAAAAACAGCCAAAAATTTACAAAAGCATACTCCAGAGAACTTTTTATATACCAAGACTCATTCCCGGCCTTAGTGTTGCAAAAAGGGTAAGCGAAAAAAGAAATCGCGCTTATCTTTCAGCCGCTAAAGAACTTAAAACCCCGTTTGATTTATACGGAATTTTAGGCAAGGATTTGGAAGGGATAAAAAAAGAAGTTGAGGAAAGGGCGGGAGAGCTGATTGAGGATTTTCCCGACGATAAAGAAAAATTTTTGCCTTACCTTGATTCTCTTTTGGGCTATGCCGCGAAATATAAAAAGCAAGTGAAAGAGATTTTAAGGATTGATAATCTGTGGGATTTTAAATTTTCCCACCTTGGCGAATTAAATTCAATTTTAAATTCGTTTAAGGATTTGAAAGAAATTATTGGAAAGGAAGAAAAGGAAAAAGAAATTAAAACATACATCCAGCACCTCGAAGTGCACTTACAAGACGAGGAATTTTCAGAAGCAAAAAAGAGAATTGATTCCTTGGGAGAAAAAAAAGAAAAAGCGATGGAACTGATAGACGAGATGAGGGGTATTATCGAAACCCTTAAAAAAGGGGAAATCCCCGATGCAAAACGTGTTGATATTATCTTTTCAAACCGGCCAATCTTTGAGGCCCTGAACCTTTCTCTGAGCTTAGGGAGTATTAAGGGGCTATATAATGAGCTTAAGGAAAAAGAGAAAGGAAAGATATTTTTGGAATCGGTTGAAATTCTCAAAAAGCCGGAGGAATATCTTGCCGCAATAAATATCGAACCCTCTTGCATGGGGGTTAGCAAAGATTATGATTATGGGGCCCTAACCATCGCCCAGGGACCGATTCTAATTTTGGGATTAAAAGATTCATTCGGAAGGATTCCGGGCAGGGCGCTTTTAATTCCGGTCAGGGAAAAAAAGACGGGAAAATGGCTGTTTGAGCTGAAAAATACTTATGGGATAGGAGACAGACACATTGAATCTTTTGCAAACAAAATAGAAAAAGTTCTAAAGGAAAACAACAAAGATTACTATGAGGGGATAAAAAGAATTGTGACTAAAGAACTGATTGAAGGCGAACTTCCCAAAAGCAAGAGTATATCCCCTATTGAACAGCTTCAATTCTATCGAGACGGCAAGAAATTAGTTAGTTTAGAGAAAGAAAAATAAATTTTTAATTTTTTTAGCATTTAAGATAATGTCAAAAGATTATTTAAAATCAAGAATTGGAATAATTGGCGGGAATTATTTGCGTAATTCGGAGATTTTAAAAAACCTCAAGCCGAGAATTGTTTCCACGGGCTATGGCAGAGTTTTTTATTATAAAACAAAAAATTATTTTCTAATTACTCGTTACACTTTGGAAAACCTGCCTCCTCATAAAATAAATCACAAAGCCAATATTTTCGCTTTTAAAAACTTTGGGGTAAAATACATCGTTTCTTTCAATTCAGTCGGTTCTTTGAAAAAAGAAATAAAACCAGGTCAAATTTTGGTTGTCTCCGATTACATTGACCTTAATCCTCCAACCTTTTATGACAAAATAGTAAAGCATATTACGCCTGAAATTTCGCCAAAATTGAGCGAGATTATAATTTCAATTTTAAGAAAATTAAAAATAGGATTTCCGAGAAAGGGAATTTATTTTCAGACAAAGGGACCGCGGCTGGAAACAAAAGCCGAGATAAATTTAATTAAAAATTTTGCCGATGTTGTCGGAATGACCATGGCTTCGGAAGCCACTCTGGCGAAGGAATTGGATTTGGAATATGCCGCTATTTGCTTTGTTGATAATTACGCCAACGGAATAACAAAGAAACCTTTGAGTCAAAGGGAAATTGAGAAGAATCAAGAAAAAAACATTGATAAAATTGAGAGAATAATTTTAGAAATTTTGCGATGAAACTTTTGTTGAAAAATGTCATTTTAAACGGCGAGAAAAAGGATATATTGATTGAGAAAGATAGGATTAAGAAAATAGGCAAAAATTTGGATTTAAGAGCCGAAGAAAAAATTGACGGCAAGGGCGAAAAAGCGGCCTTGCCGGGACTAATAAATTGCCACACCCACGCCGCAATGACTCTTTTTCGGGGATATGCCGACGATTTTCCTTTAAAAGTTTGGCTGGAGGAAAAAATTTGGCCCCTCGAGAGAAAATTGACTGAAGATGATGCCTATTGGGGCACAAAGTTAGCCATTTTAGAAATGCTAAAGACTGGAACAACCAGTTTCAACGATATGTATTGGTCAGCAGAGACAGAGCTTGTCGCAGCCAGAGAAATGGGAATTCGGGCTAAAATCGGATTGGTTTTATTGGATTTTTCGCCGATTGGAAGCAAGGAATATGTTGAAAAGATTTTTAATTGCCAAAAAGATAAAACCAGAGAACCTGTGACCTTAACCATCAGCCCTCACTCAATTTATACCGTTTCTAAAGAGAATCTGATTTGGGCAAAAAATTTTGCCGAAAAAAATAAGCTTTTATTGCATATTCATTTATCGGAAACAGAAAAAGAGGTTAAAGATTGTCTAAGGAAACACAAATTAAGGCCGGTTGAGTATTTGGACAAAATCGGGTTTTTAAGCCAAAATTGCCTCTTGGTTCATTCTATTTGGCTTTCGGATAGAGAAATAAAAATTATTGGCGAAAGAAAAAGCAGCGTTGTTTATTGCCCCTGTTCAAATATGAAATTGGCTTCGGGAATTTTCCCTTACCAAAAACTTAAGGGAGCCAAGGTCAATATCTGCTTGGGCACAGATGGCGCCGCTTCCAACAATAATTTGGACTTATTTGAAGAAATGAAATTCGCGAGTTTATTGCAGAAGGTCGCTGAGAAAGACCCGACTGCGGCGCCGGCTCTGGAGATTTGTGAAACAGCCGCAAAAAATGGAGCCAAAGCCCTAAAAATAAATGCCGGGGAAATAAAAGAAGGAAAACTGGCCGACATAATTTTAATTGATTTGAACGAGATTTGTTTAACGCCGGGCAATAATTTAATTTCGGATTTAGTTTATTCCTGCTCAGGATACTGCGTTTCCGACGTTATCTGCAACGGCAAAATTTTAATGAGAGAGAAAAAAATCGCGGGAGAAGAAGAAATAAAAAGAGAGGCAATAAAAAGAGCCGATAATTTAAAAAAGAAGAGAAGAAAATTATGAAAAACTTAGAAAGAAAACCTGAACCAAAACCTGGAGAACAAAAAGAACCAAAAGAAGGAATTGCAAATGCAGAGAAAAAAGCAAAAGAAGATTTGAAGAATTTGGGTTTTACTAAGGAGGAAGCTATAAAAGATTTAGAAAAATACCCGATCGGTAAAGTAAAAAAACAAATTGGACAGTTAAGGGCAGAGGGACTCAATTTTAGAAATCCGGTTGGAGCGATTGAAAAATTTCCTCCATTAATTAGTTTTGACATTAAAGACCTAAAAAAGAGAATAAATTTTTTAAGGATAATTGATTTGAATTCACTTATGGGAATTTATGAAACAAGGTTTTGCGAAGAATTCCCTCAAATCTTTGACTACAATATTCATAGAATTACCCTTTCCTTTCAAATATTAAAAGAATTAGTTAAAAGGAGAGAAATGATTAAATTGCCAATTGAGGAAAAAATGTCTTTTTCTAGAGAGCTGCTAAGCCAGAATCCTTATTTAACTTTTTCATTTTTAAAGGAAAAAAAGCCGATAAACTTTGAGGGGGTAAAAAAAGTTTTAGTTTCATTAGGAGGCGTTAAAGAAGAAGAAAGAGAAAGAATAATTAAAGGAGTAAAGGAGAATTTGCCCGAAACCTTAGAGGGTCTTAAAGAAAGCAAAGATCCCTACGAAAACAAATTTTTGCTCAAATTAGCCAACCAATTGGAATTTTTAGAAAAAAAAAGCAAATAAAAGCCAATGAAAACCTACGCTAAAGCCGGGGTAAACAGAGAATTAAGGGGAAAAGCAAAAAAAGTTTTGGCGGGATTTGAATCAACTTTTAGATTCAGCAAATACGGGAAAATAATCAAGACGCCCTTTAATTTTCTTTATCCAATCGGCAAAAATATTTACCAGACGAAAATATCCGATGGAGTCGGAACAAAAGTGATTTTGGCCGATTTGACGAAAAAGCACGACACGATTGGCATTGACGCGGTAGCAATGGTTGTGAACGACTGTATCAGAAGCGGAGCAAAACCAATCGCCATTACTGATATAATCGATATTAAAAAGTCGGAACCCACATTGCTCAAAGAAATTCAGAAGGGATTGATTGAGGGCGCGAGAGAATCCGAATGCCCGATTGTTGGCGGAGAAATAGCCGATGTTCCCGAACTTTTGAAGGAAAACTATGAGTTGATTTGCGATTGCGTTGGCGAAGTCAATAAAGAAAAAATAATTACCGGAGAAAAAATAAAGCCGGGGAACGTAGTTATTGGTTTTCGCAGTTCGGGAATTCACTCCAACGGCTTAACTCTGGCTCGGAAAGTTTTATTTAAAAAATGGGGCGGAAAATACGAGACATTTACTAAAATAAAAGGATTTTCAAAGTCCCTGATTTATGAGTGCTTGGAGCCGACAAAAATTTACGTTAAGCCATTTTTTAAAATTGCCGAAAAATTTGAGATTTTGGGAGCAGTTCATATCACGGGCGACGGATATTTGAAATTTAAAAAACTTAATTTCGGCTTTGAATTTTTCAACCTTCAACCC
>JAGUVE010000118.1 GCA_020063075.1 Parcubacteria group bacterium
AGCGAGCGACCCTAAAACCACTTACCGAGCGGATTAACTCTAACTTATGATTACGCTCGATGGCGGCTATTTGGAAGGCGGGGGCCAGATTCTTCGGACGGCCGTTGCTCTCTCAGCCGTAACCAAAAAGCCCTGCCATATTTTTAATATCCGCCAAAATCGGCCGAAACCCGGGTTAATGAATCAGCATCTTCTGGGAATTCAGGCGTTGGCGCGGTTTTGCGCGGGCGCCCTGGAAGGAGATGAACTCGGCTCAAGAGAAATAAAATTTTTTCCCGGCGAACTCTATCAAGAGCGTATTTCGGTAAAAATTCCGACAGCCGGCAGTATCGCTTTGGTCTTGCAAACTTTGATTCCGCCAGCGCTCTTTACCCAAAAACCAATTGAAATTTATTTTGAGGGTGGGGCAACCGATACCTTTTTTAGCCCGACGATGGATTATTTCCGCTATGTTTTTTTAAAAATTTTAGAAGGAATGACGGAGATTGAACCTCCGCCGGTTGAAATAAATATATTAAAAAGAGGATATTATCCGGAGGGCGGAGCAAAAGTTAATGTAAAAATTTTCCCCGGAAAACCGCTAAAAAATCTCAATCTGACCGAAAGAGGAGAACTCAAAAAAATTATTGCCTTTTCCGGGGCTTCGGAATTCTTAAAAAATAAAAAAGTGGCTGAAAGACAAATTGCCGGCGTCAGGGAGATTTTAGGAAAATTAAAATTGCCACTGGAAGAAAGAATTGATTATTACCAAACGGCCTCGCCCGGAAGCCAAATTTGTTTAATAGCCGAATTTGAAAATACAATAATTGGCGCTGACAATTTGGGGAAATTGGGGGAAAGAGCCGAAGATGTCGGCAGAGAATCGGCTTTAGAATTGTTAAAAGAAGAAAAAGCCAGCGCCTGTTTAGATAAACATCTGGCAGACCAAATTTTGCCGTATATGGCTTTGTCTCCCAAAAAATCGCAGGTATCTGTCTCTGAAATTACCAATCATTGCAGGTCCAACGTCTGGGTAATTGAAAAATTTATTGCCGGAAAATTTGAAGTAAAAGGCAATTTAATCAGCTGGCTTCCAAAAGTTTACCCAGTAGAGCAACTTTGACAGCCCCGTCCTTTCTGAAACCTCCAAACTTCTCATTTTTAAAATTGTCTGTTAAGCTTTATAAAAACTGAAAAATTGGAAGTATTAGAAAGAGCGGGGCAAATATCGCGGAGCGAGTCAAAGTTGTCATACTGGGTTTAATTATTTCTTTTTTAATCTTCGGGGGGATACTTGTTGCGGGCTTGTTTCATCGCTTCAAGAAGAATTCTCTCTTCTTCCGGGTTTTTGGCGATTTTTGGGACTGGCTCCTCTTTAAAAATTCCTTTTGCCAGGCGATATCTGCCTTCGATTTGAACTTGGTGCTCAATGACTAACAATCTTTCGGCTACTTCCTCTGGGGTCTCGTCGGGCTTAATTTCCTCATATCTTACATATATGACATTGCCTTTATCATATTCTGGCGCCACGAGCTGGCAGAAAATCGGTATTTTACGCCACTCTCCGAGACGCTGGCAAAAAACAATATGGGCATAAATTCTTCTTACTCCATACATCCACTTTCCGCCGGGACCCATATGCTGATTAAGCCCTTGATAGCTTTTAATAACCTCCGAAGGTGTGAAAGGCAGCCAACCTAATTGATGAAAATAATCGGGTTTATGCTTATTAAAGAGCTTTAAAAGCTGCTTTGCCAAGTCGCCCTTTTGAGGAAAGACGACAAAAATATTTTTTCCCGGAAAACCGGCTTTTTTTGAACTTTCAATCCCTTTGGCTTTTGGGTCGCTTGAAATAATGGCGACTGTTTTTGTCAATCCATATAATTTTCCGCCCTGCTTCTCGGCTTCAAGCACGGCTAAATTGGTTGAACCTGAACCAGAAATAAGATTGATGAATTTTAACATAAAATTTAAATTTACTAAGCGAGGCAAGGAATTTTTGGGACAATCCGCAGCGAATTGGCTCGGTTCCCGACGAAGTCGGGACAATTCGCGAGTAGCAGCGATTTTTCGCTGGAAAAAATCGCGTGTCCCAAAAATTAACTTGACGAACGGATGAAGATTACCAAACGATTATTCTAAAATATTTTTTTCAATGCTTTTTTTCCAATGTCGGTGCGGTGATGTTCTCCTTCAAAAGAAATTTTGTCAACCGCTTGATATGTCAAATCAATCGCTTCTTTTATCCCCTCAGCCCTTGCCGTCACCCCCAGAACCCTGCCTCCTGCCGTCTTTAAAATTTTCCCTTCCCCGCTTACTCCAGCATTAAAAATAACCGCATCCTTGAGCTTTGCCGCATCTTCCAAACCCTTTATTTCTTTCCCGGTCTCATATTCTCCGGGATAGCCGCCGGAAGCCATAACCACGCAAACTGCGGCTCCCTTTTTCCATTTAATTTCTTTTTTAGATAATTTTCCATCAGCAATCTCTTTTAATAATGGGACAAAGTCGCTCTCCATTAACATCGCCAGGGGTTGAAATTCCGGGTCGCCAAAACGGCAGTTGAATTCCAAAACCTTAACGTCTTTTGAACTAATCATCAAGCCAAAATAAAGACAGCCGCGATAAATTATTCCTTCTGCTTTTAATCCAGCAAGGGTCGGTTTGACAATTTCCTTGATGATTTTCTCCTCCAACTCCCTGTCAACTATTGGCGCCGGAGCGTAGGCCCCCATGCCTCCGGTATTTAGTCCCCTATCTCCGTCAAAAACAGCTTTATGGTCCTGGGTTGGGAGCAGAGTAATAAATTCTTCGCCGTCGGTCAGAACCATAAATGTCGTTTCTTCTCCTTCTAAAAATTTTTCAATCACAATTTGATTTCCTGCCTCCCCAAATTCCTTTCTGAGCATTATTTTATCAATCGCTTTTAAAACATCGTTTTTGTTAAAGCAAAGAGTGACTCCTTTTCCGCTGGCTAAACCCTCGGCTTTGATTACTAAGGGCAAATTTTTCAGGGCATAAGAGGTGGCTTTTTCTGATTCATCAAA
>JAGUVE010000047.1 GCA_020063075.1 Parcubacteria group bacterium
CCAAAAGAAGCCAAACTTAAAAATCGAGTACCCCGCTGGGTGCTTTTTTTGAGTTTTATGATTTTCAAAGATAAATCGGAAATATCAAGTCCAAATACTTCTGGTTTTAAACTCAAAAATTGGAGCATATATTTTATAAAACACCGCTTATTCCACTTCTTTCCAACTAGAAATTCCCCAAGAACCGCCGGTCCCGCTCGTAAAAAGCGTGTTAACTAAACCCGTTTCATATTCTATTTCTGCAGTAGGTTTAATAAAAACTTTATAACCAGTAATTTCCCTCGCTTCCATATTATTATTCAGGGTTATTGAACCCTGGGTTGTGTAAAAAATTGCCCCCTCGGCATTATTTTTTACAAAAATTGCCGGCTCATCTTCGGACTGGGAAGAATTAGTTGAAAGCAGCATAATATAGCTCCCCGCTTGGCCCGAACCCTGAAGCACAGCGTTATTTTCAATAATGATTCTGCCGGGGTCAGCGATTAAGACCCCGCTTTTTGAACCGTAAGAAGCCGGGTCTAATTTAACCCTTGCGTTATTTCTAATGGTTGTTGTTCCGGTAACCCAAATTGTGCCAGTCATAGTTAACGTCTTGTTGTTAATTATAGTAAGCGACCCTACGATTTTTCTGGGACCAAAAGATTGGTCGGAATTAACAACATAATTTCCGATGTAGACATCAGAGGAACTAGCGTCTGTTTCCCACTGCTCAATTTGACTCTGGCTCAATGGCAAATCTTTTTTAGCCACCGGTTCACTTGAGGTAATAACTCCTTCGTCCGCCGTACAGTTTCCGACTACGCTTCCAACCAAATAAAGCTTTCCCTCTATTGTGGAATTCTGACAAGAATAGGCGTAAGCGTTTCCTCTGACCTCTAAACCGTTAATACTATTATTTCCGTAGGTCGTACTGGTGCTGGCTAAAATAACATCGCCAGTAATTTCACCACTTCCGCCGCCACCACTTTTTAAAATACTGCCATTGGAAAAAACATTTCCATCAATTTCACTATTGTTATACATAATTACTCCGCCTTCATCAACTTGGACTCCGTAACGAAAAGAGATTTTTTCTGCTTTTATTTCATAAGCTACCTCTATTTTTCTGACTCTATTGTTCATATTCCCTTCGGAAATAATCGTCCTTGAACCACCAATAATTTTAGTTACCGTGACCGTAGCGTTGGCCCCGTTTATCTCCAGCTGCCAAGAGATGTCGTCGTCTTTTGACCACTGGGGATTGTTGGAAAGCCGCAATAAAGCATCTTCAATGCTTGCTTCAGCCACATAATAGGCCTGGCTGGATTTACTAATATTTTCCCCAATCCTTTGTTCACCAAAATTCAAAGTGGAGATACTAATCGCAATCGCGAAAACAAAAGCCATCACCAACAGAGTTATATAAAGCGCGGCAAAGCCATTTTGATTATATAGAAAACCGAAGTTTTCTGTAAATTTATTGTTTTTTCTTTTTAACATTATTTTGGTGATTCGTTGAACCCATTAATATGACCTTATGGAAACGGTTGAAGTGGTGTTGATTGAGGCCCGGTACTCAGGTTTTTCAGCCGGGGCTTTGTAATCAATAGTTAAACCAATTCTAATTGATGGGGCGGTGGAGGTGGTGGCGATTTGATTAAATTCTAAATTATTGACCTCAACATTATCTGATGTTAAAGCAACCGGGTCTTGCCCTTCTTTTTTCAAGCAAAGACGCTTTTCGCACCGGAAAAAATCAATGTAGGTTTGAAGTTCGTCAGCCGGGAGATATTTTGTCGTTTCCAGAGAAAGCTGGCCGGAACTGGTGGAAAAAACCGAAGTTGGCTCATAAACGCTTTTTGCTTCTTTTATTTCCAGAGTTAATATTTCCATAGCCCGGCGGGCATTGTTAGAAACCTCTCGCATTGCTTTTGCTTTGACGTTTGAACGGACAATCCAAAGAAAAAACGAAGATACGGCCAAAATAACACTAGATAGAACCGCGATATAAATTAACATTTCAAATAAAGTAAAACCCTTTTTCATTTTTTCCAGTTGGTTAAATAAGTAACCAATTTTATCTGCTTGATTCCCCCCTTTTCCGACCAAGAAACAATAGCCGTTACCTTCTTGGTGTCCGGGTCAAATGTTCCGTCACTGGCAACAATATTA
>JAGUVE010000111.1 GCA_020063075.1 Parcubacteria group bacterium
GACAGACAGCATTTGTTGCGAGTTAACCCTTTAACTTGACTTTATACGGGAAATAGTTTAATATATGTCGTAAGAGAATAGTTTTTCGAGTTTGGACCTACAAATAGAGAAAAGGTCTATTTGCAACTCATTGCCTGAGTTGCTTTTTATTTATAATAGTCGGAAAGAATATGAATATAACTAACAAGGAAAAATTTTTAACGGAACATAATAAATTATCTCCTCTTGCTCTGCAAGCCACAATGTATTTGCTTTCCCGTTTTGAAATTGAGAAGCCGGCTCTTTGCAGGAAAGGCAACTGGTCGATTGAAAAAGTCCGCAAGCATTTTGTTACGTGGCTCACTTCATTAAAAGTCGCAGAAATTAAAATAATTAATCGAGGATATGAAAAACTCACGCAATCCAAATAGGAACAGGAATAGAAGAAATCGTCGAAGATTTCTAATCAGGCACAGGAATAAAAATCGTTGAATTTCTTCGGAAATCGGGACTTGCCAAGGGCAAGATTTTATGTATTATTAAGTTTATGCCAGCCAAGCGGCCGGCATTTATATTTATATGGCTCAAGGAGAAGTAATAATTAGGTTTGACAAGTGTTTTTTTGCTTATGGAAATAAGCGCATTTTGGATGCGGCGGATTTTTCGGTTAGGCAAGGCGCAAAAATAACTTTAATGGGTCAAAATGGCGCGGGCAAAAGCACCATTTTTAATCTTATAACCGGGGTTTTGGAGCCGGAATCGGGCACCGCGCATCGCTCCAAAAACCTTGCCATTGCAACCGCAAGGCAGACCATTCTCCGCGACCAGCTTCGCCTGACGGTTCGCGAGTTTTTTGAAAAATGTTTCGCTCACAAAGTATATGATATTGACCCAAAAATAGATAAAGCGCTTGAAATAGTAAATCTTTCCGCTCCGCACGACAGGACTATCAAATCATTTTCCGGGGGACAGCAGGCGCGATTGCTTCTGGCTTCCGCCCTTATTCAAGAACCCGACTTGCTTCTTCTCGACGAACCAACAAACAATCTTGATAAGGCCGGCATCTCGCACCTTACGCAATTCCTTATTAACTATAAAAAGACCTGTATTGTCATCTCGCACGACGCCGATTTTCTTAACGCTTTTACTCACGGCGTTTTATATCTGGACGCGTTTACTCATAAAGTTGAGCAGTATGTCGGCAATTATTTTGACTTGGTAGCTGAGATTTCGGCCAGGATTAAAAGGGAAAACAGGAAGAATGCGCAGTTGGAAAAGAAAATTCAGGAAAACAAGGACAAAGCCAACTATTTCGCGCACAAGGGCGGAAAAATGCGGCTGGTGGCAACAAAAATGAAGAAGAAGGTGGAAATAATGGAGGAGGAGAAGGTTGACGTGCGAAAGGAGGATAAAACCATCAGGAGCTTCGTCATTCCTTCGCAAGACGGCATAGGCGGAGAAATTTTAAGCATCACTTCTTTTTCCATAGTGAAAAATCACAAAATAGCGCCGCGCAAAGCCAACATTTCTTTAAGGAAAAATGAGCATTTACTTATTTTAGGCCCAAACGGCATCGGGAAAAGTACTTTGCTTGAGGCCTTGGCTTCAGGAAGCACAAAGGGCGCCAAGATTGCTCCGGACGCGAGGGTTGGATATTACCGACAGGATTTTTCAACTCTCAACTTCGACGATACCGCGTATGATTCGCTTTGTTCTGCCGCAGGAGAGCATTCCGAGCAAGTCCTGCGTTCCGTTGCGGCGGGGTTTTTAATCACCGGCGATTTGATGAATAAAAAAATCGGCAGTTTATCGGAAGGCCAAAAGGGCCTGCTGTGTTTTGCCCGGCTCGTCCTGCAAAAACCCGGTCTTCTTATTTTAGACGAGCCCACCAATCATATTAATTTCCGGCATCTGTCGGTTATCGCATCCGCGCTTAATGAATACAAGGGGGCAATGATTCTTGTAAGCCACGTTCCCGAATTTGTCAGCCAAATCCGCATTGACCAAACTCTTGACTTGGAACAAGAATAAACAAGAGCGGATTTATTTTCTTTAAATCGCTCGTTAAATTTGGTAAAATGATAGAGAAAGTTTGACGAGGTTTAATCCGCACAGTCAATATGTTAATCTGGCTCACAACAATTGTTTTAATTTTAACCGCCCTTGGCGGATGGCTGTTTTTAAAAACAGATACTGAACGTTATATCCACGAAAAAAGTTCGCCGATAAACTTTTTTTTCAGGTGGGGCCGTTTATATCATCATTTTTTTAAAGTGGCGATAATTATTTTATTTATGCTCATAATTTATTCCTTTTATAAATAC
>JAGUVE010000053.1 GCA_020063075.1 Parcubacteria group bacterium
GCCAAAGCGGTTATTGAGTCAGGAGCCGATGGGATTGTGGCCATTAACACTGTTGGTCCAGTGAAAAGTAGAATTTTATCCTTTGGAAAAGGAGGGATATCGGGAGCAAAAATAAGGAGCAGGGGAGTTTGGTGCGTAAAGGAAATAAAAAAAGTAATCCAAGACGAAATTCCGCTCATTGCTATGGGTGGAATAGGAACGGCAAGAGATGTTAAATTATATCAAAAGGCAGGGGCAAATTTTTATGGCGTAGGTTCAAGTTTAGCTGGAATGGATTTTCGAAGGGTTAAAGAGTATTTTAAAGCGTTGGAAAGGGATTTACGGGAAAGGACAAACCGAGCCGAGAAATTGCTTGTGAAAAAGAAATTTATTGATTATCGGAATTTTAAAATTACAAAAATCAAGAGTTTAAGCAATGATTTAAAAATATATTATTTTGATAAACCATTAAAATGCGAGCCGGGTCAATTTGTATTTTTAAATTTTGAGAAAAGGGAAAAACCATTTTCAGTTGCTTCAGATAAACCCTTAGTTTTGGCTGTAAGAAAAGTTGGTGAGTTCACTTCAAAGATTTTTCGGCTGAAAGTAGGGAATCAAATTTTAATAAGGGGTCCTTATGGGAAACCATTTCCAATTTTCGAGAATAAAGAAAATTATTTGGTTTGTGGAGGGACAGGAACTGCCCCTCTTTATTTTTTGGCTCAAAAACTGAGTATGCGAAAAGCTCGCCTTCGCCCTTCGGGCTTCGGCAATGCGAATGAGCACATACCAATAACAATATTTTTAGGAGGGAAAACAAAGAAAGAATTGTTGTTTAAAGATAACTTCAAAAAATTAGGAAAGTTGATTGTCGCCACCGAAGACGGAAGCGAAGGAGCGAAGGGAAAGGTAACCGAGATTTTAGAGAAGCATCTCAGAGGAAATAAGCCCAAAGATGTTGTCTTTTTCAATTGCGGTCCGGAATTAATGCTCAAAAAGGCAATGGAGCTCGAAAAAAAGTATACCCAGCCAGAGAAAATTTTTTCCCTGACAGAAAGATTTATGAAATGCGGATTTGGACTTTGTGGTCACTGCAGTCTTAATGGTTTTCTAACTTGCGTTGACGGACCTTATTTTGATTATTCAACCTTGAAAAAGTGTCGCCACTTTGGTAAGTTTAAGAGGGACAAAACTGGCAGATTGGTAAGGATAAAATAGGCCTTGACTTCAATTTTTTCTTAAAGTAAGGTAAAATAGAATTGTGGATTATTAATTTCATAAAAGGTCGGCGAAAACCAATCTCAAAATATTATCACTATGGCAACAACTGCGTACTGCGTAAAATGCAAAACAAAGAGAGACATAAAAGATGAGAAAGAAGTGGAAATGAAAGGGAAGGGGGGAGTGAAGAGGAGGGCGATGACAGGAACTTGTCCGGTTTGCGGCACGAAGATGTTTAGGATTTTAGGAAAGGCCTAAAAGATTTCCGGAAATCGTTTAGCCAGCCCCCTCCTCGGCGAGAAGGGGGTTTTTGGTTTGATTGATGGTTTGATGTGTTATTATATTTAAGAAGGCCTATACAATGGGAATAAAAGGGCAAAAATTGATTTTTTCGCTTTTGGTTGCTTTATTTTTAGCTAATATTTTGGCTTGGCTGGCTGTTTTTGAACTGGCAAAGCCGAACCTTCTGGAAGTTAATTTTTTTGACGTTGGCCAGGGCGACAGTTTTTTTATTGAGACGCCAAAAAGACAGCAGATTTTAATTGACGGGGGGCCGACCTCCGCCATTTTGGAAAAATTGGGACAGGCAATGCCTTTTTGGGACAGGACAATTGATTTGCTCATTTTAAGTCATCCTGAAAAAGACCACCTTTCGGGGCTAATAGAAATTTTAAAAAGATACAGGGTTGAGAATATTCTTTGGACAGGCGTAATCAGGGATATCCCGGAATACAAAGAATGGAGTATGCTTTTGCAAAAAGAGGGGGCTGAAATTTTTCTTGCCAAAACTGGTCAAAAAATTTCGAGCCAGGGTTTCGTAATGGAAATTTTATATCCCTTTGAAGAACTTGCAGGAAAGGAATTTAAAAATAGCAACAACACTTCAATTGTCGCAAAATTGGTTTTTGGAGAAAATTCTTTTCTTTTTACCGGCGACGCCGAGGAAGACGTCGAGAAAGAACTCATTATAAAAAAACTGTCAATTGATTCTGATATTTTAAAGATTGCTCACCACGGCAGCAAAACCTCAAGTTCTGATGATTTTGTAAAGCTCGTCTCTCCCAAAATTGCGGTTATTTCAGCCGGCAAAGGAAATTCTTACGGCCACCCCCACAAAGAGGTGTTGGATGTCTTTGCTAAATATGGTATAAAAATTTTAAGAACGGATTTGCAAGGCGACATAAAGATTTTTTCTGACGGAAAAAATTTAAAAATAGAATAATCGCTCGGCAAGCCGTTCAATCGCTCGGGCACCTTGCCTCAGGGAGCACGCAGTCGCCGAAAGGGGTAAGCGAAAGTACATTTCCGGGCGCTACTATCTCTGCCGAGCCGCCCCAATCATTTACTAAAATACAAAGCATCTTTTGGGCTCGGCTGCGAGGTGCACCCTTCGGCAAGATTGCCCTCGCTATAAATCTAATACTTGCCTTACTTAAA